>NZ_DALZSV010000002.1:39183-108574 GCF_032014955.1 Moraxella sp. CTOTU47724 | reverse complement strand
ATTTTTACTTTTTTTATCACCAACTGGCGTATATGGGAATCGGTGCAGTTCTTGGTTTACTGGTATATTTTATCCCGCTTCGCAAGACGTTTCGCTTAGATTTTATTATGTATGCGCTGCTGGCTTGTCTTTTGCTGATTATTTATACCCTAATCGGTGGGTCAGTGATTAACGGCAGTAAACGCTGGATTGAATTGGGTGGTATCAATTTTCAGCCCTCTGAATTGGCAAAGTTGTTGATGATTTTGTACACCTCAGATTATCTGGTGCGCCGATCAGAAGAGATTCGCAACCATTGGAAAGGCTTTTTGCGGCTAACACTGATAGCCATGGGGCTGATCTTATTTATCATGTTGCAGCCTGACTTCGGCTCGGTGGTGATTATTGCGACCTGTATTGCGGCGATGATTTTTGTCGGTGGCTTACCCATGCGCCAGTTTTTCATCATCATGGGCGCCATGTTTTTGGCAGGCACCATGGCGATTATGGGGGCAAGTTACCGACTAAAACGGGTAACCTCGTTTTTAGATCCGTTTGATGACTTAAAAAATAGTGACTATCAGCTAGGTCGCAGTATTGTAGCCTTTGCCCGCGGTGAGTGGTTTGGTGTCGGCTATGGGGAAAGTATCCAAAAACTCTCCCATTTACCGGAGGCGCATACCGACTTTTTACTAGCGATTACCGGTGAAGAGTTAGGCTTAGTGGGTGTGTCGTTTTTACTGGTGTTACAAATTATTTTGGTCACTACGGTTATGCGCATTAGCTACCAAGCGCTAGCACGGCACCAAACACGCTTAAGCTATTTTGCGTTTGGGGTTGGTATTTTGTTCTTTGGGCAAATTTTCGTCAACGCCGGCATGACCATGGGCATGCTACCTACCAAAGGGTTGACTATGCCATTTTTTAGCTATGGGGGTTCTTCTATGGTGGTTAATCTGATTATCGTCGGATTGTTGATGCGAATTATCAAAGAAAGCCCAACGATTCCTGCCAATCAATGTCGTTATTATTAATGGGTTGCCAAAAGATTTTGTAAGCTATCGACTTTAATACGCTGTTTGCCTTGCAGCGGCGTATGATTCCATTGGCAAACCGCCTGCTCGAGCATCCTGATCGGTTTATCCATATCAATCGGTGGCTGTTGTAATAATTGCAATGCCGTCTTAATAAGTTGTGGGGCAGGGTAGGATTGAATCGGCTCGGCGAGCGTTTGTTTAGACAGCTTTTGCCCTTGTGCATTCACCAAAATGGGTAAGTGATAGTAGTGTTGGTTAGGGGGAAAATTTAAATACTCCGCAATGACCATTTGCGGTATCGTTAATGGTAATATATCCAGACCACGAACGATTTGATTGACACTCTGTTGCACGTCATCAATTACCACTGCGAGCATATAATTAATCATGCCTTTGCTGGCGGTTGGCGTATTTGAGAAAGACCGCCCAATACGCCGCCTTCTGACCACAATATCACCCTGTTCTCGTTGCGGATTGCCTGAAATCACCCCTTGCAGCTGATCGAAAAAAAGCATTGGGTTATCTGGCATCACTAAGCGAATGGCATGATCGCGTGATAGCCGCTTATGGACACAGATTCTAGGATAGGTGTATTGGGTGTTGGGATGGGCGAGTTGATAAGTTTGCAGGGATTTACGACTGCAATCACAGCCATAACTTAAAGCTTTTAGCTTCTCATCCAATAACGCGTGATATGTGTCTAGGTGTTGCGACTGGTAGCGAATGTTACCATCCCAGTGCAAACCTAATCGCTCCAAATCTGCTAAAATCAAATTGCTAAATCTTGGATGACAGCGCTCAGTATCAGTATCTTCAATGCGTACCAGCCACTTGCCTTGCGCTTGCTTGGCGATACAGTAACTGGCAATAGCCGTCACCAGTGACCCCAAATGCAAAGCTCCCGTCGGAGAGGGAGCAAAGCGTCCAATAACAGGAGACGGTGATAAATTAAGCATGACCCCATGCTTGTTTTTCTTTAATCTCTGATAAGGTTTTGCAATCGATACATTGGGTTGCCGTTGGACGGGCTTCTAAACGACGCACACCAATCTCCACACCGCAAGTCTCACAAAAACCGTAATCGCCACTGTCAATCTCGGCAATCGATTTATCAATCTTGCGAATCAGTTTACGCTCACGGTCACGCGTGCGCAGTGCCAACGCAAACTCTTCTTCTTGGGTGGCGCGGTCATTAATATCAGGCATTGCCGTTGATTCATCTTGAATATAAGATTTGGTTGATTCAGCTTCGCTAATTAACTGCTCTTTCCAATCTAATAAAATTTTTCTAAAATGCGCAAGTTGTGCGTCATTCATATATTCTTCTTCAGCCGCTGGCTGATATGGGGTAAAGCTTAATTCACGTTCATTTTGGGCAGATGCCATAGCTAATTCCTTTAAAAACCGATAGTGATACAATTTTAAGTTTACAATTTCATTACGAGTTCAGCACTTAAGCCAATGACATCGCGTTATTAACGCTTTAAACGCTGCAATTCGCCAGTATATGAAATCAAACTAAAATAAACGCTAAAACCTTAATAAACAAGCTAACCAAACTTTCACGACATTAAGTTTATGAACATAAGTTCAACAACCATGAAAAATTAGTCAGATAGTATCTGTTCTTTTGATACCAGTTGCAAGTAACCCATTGTTATATAAATTTATCCAACGTAAACCAGGCGCAATTTCGTCAATGGTATAGTCTTTACACAAGGGCTTAAACTGTAGACTGGTCGATGGGCAGCCGAATACCGATGTCCCGTAGTTAATCTTATGCATTTCTTGGTGAATATGACCGACAAATATAGCTTTAATGCGGTCTAGATACGGCATTACGACTTCCCAAAAACGTTCCGCATTGATTAAGGTGTATTTATCAAGCCATGTTGAATCGATTAAGACCATCGGATGATGACAAAAAATTGCACAAGGGCGACTGGCGTTCGCTAACTGTTGCGCCAGCCACCGCAATGTCTGCTCGTCAATTTTGCCATGACTGTGTCCCTCACAAGAGGAGTCTAATAACAATAAGTCCCAATAATCGGTGGCAATACTATAGCAGTTTTGCAGGCGAGTATCTGCTTTGACTGGCAAATGACGGCGCTGGGCAAAAGGTAGATGATTATCCAGCTCTAGGGTCACATCATGATTGCCCGGGATAGCTACAAAAGGAATATTGATGTCGTCTAAGGCTGCAAATAAACGGTCATAATTTTGCTGAGTAGGTTCATGACATAAATCCCCTGTCAGTACCAATAAATCAACATCATTGCGCTGTTGTCGGACCAAGGATAATACCGACTCAAATGTGTCTGTGGTATTAACGCCATTCATTAACTTATTAGGGTCATTAAAAAGATGCAGATCACTTAATTCAATGATTGAAAAGTAATCAGCGTGGTGTTGTGATATCGAACTTGGCAGTAACGTCACTCAGTTATCCTTAGAATAATGACGGTAATCGTGGCAGTACAACTTTATCAAACAACGGTTAATTGACTTAAGTCAATCAAATAAGGCATGTTTTATATCACAAATGCTCATAATTGACAAACACAATAGCAAAATAATTGTTGGCAGAGTCTCCTTCTAAGCATTCGATAAAAAAAGGTGACTATTGGCAGCGCTGACAAACACCTGAAAGCTCAATAATACTTGACTGAGTGGCAAAATTGGTCGATTGCTCAACCTCAGTTAGCATGGTCTGGATAGATGGGCGGCTAAACTCTTGTACCTCGCCACAGCATCGACAGACCAAAAAAGCGGCAACATGGCGATCGGTAGGCTGAGAGCAAGCAAAAAATGCCTTACTGGAATTTAATTGATGAACCAAGCCATGCCTGAGCAAAAAATCCAAACTACGATATACAGTTGGCGGTGCGACGACTTTTTCGCTCGCTGATTGCAGCAAATCCAATAATTCATACGCCCCAATGGGTTGGGCGGCAAGTAAAATCAAACGATACACTTGCTCTCGCAGTGCAGTAAAACGTAAACCTTGCGCTTGGCAATCTTGTTTTATCTGAGCAATCTGTGCTTCAATCTGCTCGGCGGTCATTTGTGGCATACACATAGACATAGATAGGTGGCGACAATTTACGTCGTAACTATTGGCTGATTGAATAGAATTTCCAGCTGATTGTATAGAAGGTTGGGGCATATCAATAAAATCATCAATAACTATCAAATTACTTTAGCATGAAAACCGCATAATTTGTCTGAGAAATTAGCAGTTCGGCTATAAAGCTACCCGACAATATAACAAGTCTAATAACACACTATTCATAATGACTGACGATTAACGTCAGCGTAGATAAAACAACCTTTAGCCAAATTTTTAATCAAGATTCTGCTATACTACTTTCATCATTCCTGCCCATAATCACCTAGCCCTTATTTTGCTATGTCAAAACCTGCCAAGCCATTTGACCCACAGTCTATCCAACAATCTATCAACAAGCAGTCATGGCTGATACTTGGGCTGGTTGCCATCGGGATTGTATGGGATGTTTGGCAAGGCAATAGCCAGTATGCGGTGAGTAAAAATCTGCTAGCCGGTAGTGTGCTAGGGTGGGTGAGTCAAATCATCTTTGCTAAAATTTCCCTGAGCAAATCGGGCTATCAGCAGCGTCGTCAAATTGTTCATCGTTTTTACCAAGCGCATATGGCAAAGTGGGTGTTGACCATTGTTGGGTTTGCACTGATTTTTTTGCTGTTAAAACCGCTAAACGCCATTGCGGTATTCGCGGGGTACTTAATTTTGCAAATGAGTTACCTCATTATCACTTACCGAAATCCTTGGTAAAAAAAGGCTATTTACATTTATCTCGTAATAATAGAAATAACCTAAACTAAATCACAAATAAATCTATTTAATCCTTTACAAAAAGGTAACAGTTGAATTAATATAGTGAAAATTTTTTAAAGGTGCGATTGCTCAGCGCTAATTGGCTAAAAAGAATTAGTTTTCAAGCAATTGCATATATGTTTTACTGATGACCCACTTATTTGAGTCAAGCAAAACACAGTAGGTCGATAGCCTATATTATTACGTTGATAAACAAGTTGTTTATTCACGGTTCATCACCTTAGTTAAGCAGATTGCTTAAACGCCTCGATGTGCCTTTGACGTCATGTTTGCACTTCTCATTGAGTATCATCAGCTCAGTTAGATACGATTATAGTGTTAAGTTACAAATTTTTGTGATTAGACAAAATATCTGACGCTAACTCCCTCTATTATCGGCTCAATATAAAAAAGAAGTTAAGATTATGGCAGAAGCAAACGCAGAAATTACTTCAAATGAGTATATCAATCACCACTTGACAAACTGGACTTTCGGTAATCACCCAACAGAAGGTTGGATAGTTGCGGAAACCAAACAGCAAGCTTCTGAAATGGGTTTCAATGCGATTCATTTAGACTCAATGCTGTGGTCGATTGGTTTAGGGGTTCTTTTTTGTGCCATTTTTTATATGGTGGCAAAAAGAGCGACCTCGGGTGTACCCGGCAAAATGCAAGCTTTTATTGAAATGATTGTGGAGTTTGTTGATAGTAACGTTCGTGATACTTATCATGGCACATCAAAGGTTATTGCGCCATTAGCACTGACAATTTTTGTGTGGATTTTCTTGATGAACTTCATGGATCTTCTGCCAGTTGATTATTTGCCTGTCATTGCACAAAAAATTGGTGGTCTGCTAGGACATAACCCACACCATGTTTACATGAAAGTCGTACCAAGTACCGACCCAAATGTGACGCTTGGTATGTCGTTCTCAGTATTTGCACTGATCATTTTTTATAGTATTAAAGAAAAAGGTTTTGGCGGTTTTATTGGTGAATTAACCCTTCATCCATTTAGCGCAAAAAACCCAATCGCTAAAATCTTATTGATTCCAGTGAACTTTATCCTAGAGTTTGTAACTCTAATCGCAAAACCTATCTCACTTGGCTTACGACTTTTTGGTAACATGTATGCAGGTGAATTAATTTTTGTGTTAATCGCCCTTATGCCATTTTGGATTCAATGGGTGTTATCAGTACCGTGGGCAATCTTCCACATTTTAGTAATCACTTTGCAAGCGTTCGTTTTCATGATGCTAACCATTGTCTATCTTAGCCTTGCATCACAAACTGAACATTAATTTCAAAACAGTAATGAGGATACATCAATGACTCTAGAAGGTATGACCGTTCTTGCCGTTGCTTTGCTAATCGGTTTAGGTGCACTAGGCACAGGTATTGGCTTTGCAATCTTAGGTGGCAAATTCTTAGAGGGCGTCGCTCGTCAACCAGAACTAGGTTCACAATTGCAAACTCGTATGTTCATCGTGGCAGGTCTTCTTGACGCCGTACCGATGATCGGTGTTGGTATTGCAATGTTATTGTTATTCGCAAATCCTTTAGCAGGTTAATAGGTACACTATCAGTACAATGTCCACATCATCTTATGTGGACAAGGATTGAAGAAACTTAATTAACGAGGGATTCTAAGTGAATATCAATGCAACCCTAATTGGACAATCGATTGCATTCGCCATCTTCGTGATGTTTTGCATGAAGTTTGTGTGGCCGCCTTTGGTTGCTGCTATTTCGGATCGCCAACGTAAAATCGCAGATGGCCTAAATGCTGCCGAAAAAGCCAAAGCAGACTTAGCAACTGCATCACAAGCTGCAGAGCAAGAGCTTATCGCAGCAAAAGCAAAAGCCGCTTCACTCATTGACCAAGCGAACAAAAGCGCCAATCAAATGATTGAAGATGCCAGAGTGCAAGCACAAGTGGAAGGCGAACGTATTCGTCAACAAGCGCGTGAAGCAATTGATCAAGAAATTAATAAAGCCCGTGAAGGTTTACGCGCGCAGGTTGCAGAACTTGCCGTACTCGGTGCCGAAAAAATCTTACAAGAAAAGGTCAATCCAGAAACTCATGCCAATATGTTAAACCAATTGGCAGCCAAGTTATAAGTAGCAACCGTACAGTGAGGATATGATGGCTGATTTATCAACCTTAGCAAGACCCTATGCAAAAGCAGCATTTGATTATGCTAAAGAGCATCACGCTGTCAATGAGTGGCAAGATTACTTAAACGTGATGAATGCCATCGTTAGTGATAAAGCATTTGCCGATTATATCAATAATCCAGCAGTTGCTGCACAAGCTAAAGTCGCTACTTTAAAAGACCTTTATAACCAAAGTTCACCTGAAGATAGCAATACCGTGTTTAAAACTTTAAGCACCGCTATTGAGGGTGGGGCACAAGCAGATTCCAATGCTTTTGTTAATTTTTTGACGCAACTTGCAGAGCAAGATCGTTTGGCATTATTACCCAGTATCAATGAGCGTTTTGGTTTATTAAAAGCCGCTGATGCAAAAGAAGTTCATGCATATGTCACGTCGGCATATCCATTAACGCAAGTGCAAGAGCAACTCATTGAACACCGACTTGCTACCTCCCTAGGCGCGAAGGTCGTACTACATGTCAATGTAGACCCTGCCCTAATTGCAGGTGTGACGATTAAGGTCGGTGACAAAGTAATCGATGACTCTGTACGTGGCAAATTAAAACAGTTAAAAACACAGCTGACGGCATAAATTTCAACAAAATTGATTCTAGTCAGTAAAAATTAAGGAACAGTGCAATGCAACAATTGAATCCAGCGGAAATCAGTAATCTGATTAAGCAGCGAATTCAAGACCTGACTGCGGGTGCCACAGCAAAGAACGAAGGCACTATTGTCATGGTATCTGACGGTATCGTACAGATTCATGGTCTTGAAGATGCCATGTACGGCGAAATGATTGAGTTTGAAGGTGGCGTATATGGTATGGCGCTAAACCTTGAACAAGACTCAGTCGGCGCGGTTGTTCTAGGTGAATACTTGAATCTCCAAGAAGGACAAAAAGCTTACTGTACTGGTCGTATTTTAGAAGTACCAGTTGGACCCGAGCTTTTAGGTCGTGTGGTAGATGCACTGGGTAATCCTATCGATGGTAAAGGCCCAATTAACGCCAAATTAACGGATAAAGTTGAAAAAATCGCCCCAGGCGTTATCGACCGTCAATCAGTTGATGAGCCAGTAATGACAGGTTATAAAGCTGTTGATACCATGATTCCAATCGGACGTGGTCAACGTGAGCTTATTATTGGTGACCGCCAAACTGGTAAAACAGCCATGGCAATCGATGCGATCATCGCGCAAAAACACTCGGGCATTAAATGTGTATACGTAGCCGTTGGTCAAAAACGTTCAACAATCGCAAACGTGGTACGTAAACTAGAAGAAACGGGCGCATTAGCTTATACAACGGTTGTGGTTGCATCTGCTTCTGAACCAGCAGCACTGCAGTACATCGCGCCATACTCTGGTTGTACTATGGGTGAATACTTCCGTGACCGCGGTGAAGATGCGCTTATCATTTATGATGATTTATCAAAACAAGCCGTAGCCTATCGTCAAATTTCATTGCTTTTACGTCGTCCACCAGGACGTGAAGCTTACCCAGGTGACGTATTCTACCTTCACTCACGTCTATTAGAGCGCGCTTCACGTGTAAGCGCTGAGTATGTAGAAAAATTCACCAACGGTGCAGTAACAGGTAAAACAGGTTCGTTAACTGCCTTGCCAATTATCGAAACTCAAGCAGGTGACGTATCAGCATTCGTACCAACCAACGTGATTTCAATCACTGATGGTCAGATCTTCCTAGAGTCAAGCTTGTTTAACTCAGGTATCCGTCCAGCGGTGAATGCGGGTATTTCAGTTTCTCGTGTGGGTGGTGCAGCACAGACTAAAATCATCAAAAAATTGTCAGGTGGTATCCGTACCGCATTGGCACAGTATCGTGAATTGGCAGCGTTTGCACAATTTGCTTCTGACCTAGATGACGCAACCCGTAAACAGCTTGACCATGGTCAACGTGTGACTGAATTGATGAAACAAAATCAATACGCACCAATGAGCATCGCTGAACAAGCTGCGGTAATTTATGCTTCTAACGAAGGCTATCTAGCCGATGTTCCCGTCAACAAAGTGGGTGCATTTGAAGCAGGTTTGTTACGTTACCTACGTGACCAACATGGTGATTTTATGGCAGACATTGATAACACTGCCAACTATAATGATGATATCGCAAACCAATTCAAATCAGCGATTGAAAACTATAAGCAAAATCATTCATTCTAAGATTTACTGAAATTTTAGAACTGCATTGTCATAGAACAAATGAACAAAGGGGTTATGATTACTTTGTTCATTTTTCCAAATTTCGTCCATGTTACATTAATGGGCGTGGACTGAAACTAAACATGGCTGTATGGATTATTTATGGCAAGTTTAAAAGAAATTCGAGCAAAAGTTGCTAGTATTAAAAGTACCCAGAAAATTACTCGCGCCATGCAAATGGTTGCAGCGAGTAAGATGCGACGTGCCCAAGAACGTATGCAACTAGGTCGTCCTTATGCTGATAGCATGCGTCGAGTGGTTTCTCATCTAGTCAAAGCTTCACCTGACTACAAACATCCTTACTTAGTACCTCGTGCGGTTAACCGTGTTGGCTATATTGTAGTCAGTTCTGACCGTGGTCTTGCAGGTGGTTTGAATATCAACTTATTCAAAAAATTGATGCAGCACGTTAAACAACAAAAAAGTCAATCTGTTGAAACGCGCTTTGCGGTGATTGGTCAAAAAGGCGTGAGCTTTTTTAAAACATTTGGTGGTACGGTGATTGCAGCGGAAACTCACTACGGTGATAACCCAAGTTTTGAGCAACTCAGTGTCCCAGTTCAAGTAATGCTTGATGCGTATAATCGTGGCGAAATTGATGAAATTTACCTGGTATATAATGAATTTGTTAATGCCATGACGCAAAATCCCAGTGTGCAACGCTTAGTACCGATTGCGGCTGAGTCTTTGGTTGATGAAACGATGGCAAATCGTGAACACAGCTGGGACTACATCTATGAGCCAACTACCAAAGAGCTGCTTGATGGTTTGATGGGACGTTATGTTGAATCAATCGTCTATCAAGGTGTGGTAGAAAATATTGCTTCTGAACAGTCTGCACGTATGGTTGCTATGAAAGCAGCAACGGATAACGCAGGTAACTTAATTAACGAATTACAATTGGTTTACAACAAGCTGCGTCAAGCGGCGATTACCCGAGAAATTTCGGAAATCGTTGGCGGTGCTGCTGCTGTTTCATAATTGACCTACATTCAAGGAGAGCGTAATGAGTAGCGGTCGTATTGTACAGATTATTGGCGCGGTTATTGACGTTGAATTTGACCGTCAAAGCGTACCAAAAATTTATGATGCCTTAAAAGTCGAAGGCACAGAAACTACATTAGAAGTACAACAACAATTGGGTGATGGTATCGTGCGTACTATCGCCATGGGTTCTACTGAGGGTCTAAAACGTGGTCTACCAGTTAGCAACTCTGGCGCACCAATCTCTGTGCCAGTGGGTAAAGGTACCCTAGGTCGTATCATGGACGTTTTAGGACGTCCAATCGACGAAGCAGGGCCGGTAGAACATAGTAACACTTGGGCAATTCACCGTGAAGCGCCAAGCTATGACGAACAATCAAACTCTACTGAACTTTTAGAAACCGGTATTAAAGTAATTGACTTACTATGCCCATTTGCTAAAGGTGGTAAAGTCGGTCTGTTCGGTGGTGCAGGTGTTGGTAAAACCGTTAACATGATGGAACTTATCAATAACATCGCAAAAGCACACTCAGGTTTATCTGTATTTGCTGGCGTAGGTGAGCGTACCCGTGAAGGGAATGACTTCTACCATGAGATGAAAGATTCAAACGTACTTGATAAAGTTGCGATGGTGTATGGTCAGATGAATGAGCCACCAGGAAACCGTTTACGTGTTGCCTTGACCGGTTTGACCATGGCGGAATACTTCCGTGACGAAAAAGATGAGAACGGTAAGGGTCGTGACGTATTATTGTTTGTTGACAATATTTATCGTTATACACTAGCGGGTACCGAAGTATCAGCATTATTAGGTCGTATGCCATCTGCGGTAGGTTATCAGCCAACGCTTGCAGAAGAGATGGGTGTATTACAAGAACGTATTACTTCAACCCAATCAGGTTCTATTACTTCGGTTCAAGCAGTATATGTTCCTGCCGATGACTTGACTGACCCATCACCTGCGACAACCTTTGCACACTTAGACGCAACAGTGGTATTGAGCCGTGATATTGCCTCACAAGGTATTTACCCAGCGGTTGACCCACTAGACTCAACGTCGCGTCAGTTAGACCCACTAGTCATTGGTGAGGAGCACTATGCTGTTGCTCGTGGTGTCCAAGAAGTGTTACAACGCTTTAAAGAGTTGAAAGACATTATTGCGATTTTGGGTATGGACGAATTATCAGAAGATGATAAATTAGTGGTATACCGTGCACGTAAAATCCAACGTTTCTTGTCACAACCTTTCCACGTTGCAGAGGTATTCACTGGCTCACCAGGGAAATACGTACCAATCCGTGAAACCATTCAAAGCTTTAAAGCAATCTTGAATGGTGAGTATGATGACTTGCCAGAACAAGCATTCTACATGAAAGGTGGTATTGAAGAAGTGGTTGCTGCAGCAGAAAAACTACGCGGCTAATTTCTCAATCAAACCCTGTTAGTTTAAAATAAAGTAACAGGGTTTTATCAACCTAATTTTGCAATACCATAGGAGAGAACTGTGGCAACTTTACAATGTAATGTCGTCAGTGCGAAAGAAACTATCTACTCTGGTGAGATTAGTATGTTAATTGCTACTGGGGTAGAAGGTGAAGTCGGTATTTTGCCAGGACATATTCCTTTTATTACGCTATTAAAGCCGGGCACCATGCAGATCAAAACCAGCAATGGCAATGATGAAATGGTGTATGTATCAGGTGGTGTTTTAGAAGTACAACCGCATTTAGTGACGGTATTGGCAGATACGGCAGTACGTGCGCATGACTTAGATGAAGCCAAAATTTTGGAAGCACGTCGTCATGCAGAACAAAGCTTGCAAAATCAAAAAGCCGATATCGACACCTCTGCGGCTTTGGCAGCATTGGCAGAATCTTTGGCACAATTGCAAACCTTACAAAAATTCAAAAACCGTGCCTAATTTTGATGGTACTATGTTTAAAGACAGTGGCTATGACCACTGTTTTTTTTATGGGTGATTGAAAATATAAGTGCTTAAAAAAAGCGTGATTAAAAAAGGGTACTTAAAAATTTGCTAATTATCTTTTAAACCAAAGGTAGCAAAAAATTTTATCCGTTACCAAACAGATAACCTTATATGGTATGTTTTTAAAGCTTATTATATGTGGTATTTATACTTTTTTTATGTTTAGTTACGTTTTAACAATATTAAATTGGCTATTTTTTCGCTAAATTAATTCAATTATATTGTAGTAGTACAGGTAATGCGTAAACTTTCATTACCTATTTCTGATAGATAAATAAAGATATATTCTGATATAAGTATTAAGAGTATGTATAAAATTTTTTGGAGGAAATTATGTCAGAAGAAGAGTTGATACCTCGAGTATTGATTGTAGAGGATGATGAGCGTCTTGCAACCTTAACCCAAGATTATTTGCGTAAAAATGGTCTAGATGTGGCAATTGAAACTGATGGTAACCGTGCCATTCGTCGTATCGTGGCTGAGCAGCCTGACATGGTGGTGCTTGATGTGATGTTGCCAGGTAGTGACGGTCTGACGGTATGCCGTGAAGTACGTCCTCATTTTCATAACCCTATCTTAATGCTAACTGCGCGTACCGAAGATATGGACCAAGTATTAGGTCTAGAAATGGGTGCGGATGACTATGTGGCAAAACCGGTTCAACCGCGTGTGTTATTAGCGCGTATTCGTGCGCTATTGCGCCGCTCTGATACAGCGCCAACCGATGAAGTGCCGCAGCGTCTTGAGTTTGGCGATTTAGTTATTGATAACGGCGGTCGTTCGGTTACTTTGAACGATGAGCTTGTTGACTTTACCAGTGCGGAATATGATTTGTTGTGGTTGTTGGCATCAAATGCGGGTCGTATCTTATCGCGTGAAGATATTTTTGAACGTCTGCGTGGTATCGAGTATGACGGTCAAGACCGCTCGATTGATGTACGTATTTCTCGTATCCGTCCAAAAATTGGTGATGATCCCGAAAACCCAAAACGTATCAAAACAGTTCGCAGTAAAGGTTATCTGTTTGTCAAAGAAAACTAACATAGTATTGATAAACACAGTATCGATAAAAAAGTCAGCATCAAGCTGGCTTTTTTTATTGCTGTTTATTTTGCTACTTAGCAATTGAAAGGTTTAGGACAACAATTTACTACGTTACTAGACAGTCGCTTCATGAATTTTACATTGTAATATTAATTTTGCTAGGTAATAATACGGCTATTATCTATTGACCTTAACCCTAGATTTTTATGCCGCTATTATCCTCCTTAAACCAGTCTATTTTTCTGCGAATTTATGCAGGTCTGTTATTTATCTGTTTATTGGTTGCATTTTTTGCGCAACTGCTTATCACCACTATTAATGCAGAGCGGGTACAGACTTATCGCGAGGATATGGCATCAGCGGCATTTTATCTCATTGATTCAGGCTTATCGCGGCAAGTCACTGCCCAAGAGCGTAATTTTTGGCTCTCTGATGTCAGTACTTTATTTGACACCAAGTTTAATATTGAACCGACCTCAAAAGCGGACTTTAGAACTAGCGAAATCAATCGACTCAATAAACAACAAGCCGTAGTACGTTTTAATAGCGATACCAATACGGCTGAGATTTATCATAAAGTCTCGGGTGAAAATAACGTGTTGCATGTGAGTTTTAATAAGCTCAGTGAGCAACAAATCAAAGGAGTAGGCGTGTTGCTACTCGATGATTTGTCTTACTATCGTACTTTGGCAGAAAAACAGCAACGCTTGCAACAAATTCAAAAATTTTTCCCTTTTAAGCTCACTTTGCAATCTATTAATAAATTGCAGCTTGATACCGACCAAAAAGCGCGCCTGTATCGCAAAGATATCGTGATTATGTTCCGTGACAATACCAGTGTAGAGAATTCATCGATTCGGGTACTAGCACCGACTGAAATCCAAGATACCGTGGTGGATTTGGGACCTATTCCGCTATTTAACTGGTTTCCGCTTAATCTGATTATTAGTATCACGCTCATTAGTATGTTCTTGATTAGTTTAGGGGTGTATGCGCTAATTTTCCCATTAGAGCGTAAATTGCAGCTCATTCAAAGTGGTATCACTAAAGTGCGCGAAGGTAAGCTCAATACCAAAGTAAAAGTCGTGGGCGAAGATGAAATTGCCCATCTAGCCGCAACCTTTAATAGTATGACTGAGCACATCCGCCGTTTGATTGAATCACAGCGCGAGTTGACCCGTGCCGTATCTCATGAGCTGCGCACCCCAGTAGCACGTATTCGCTTTGCCGTGGATATGCTAGCTGATACGGATGATTATGAAGATCGGATGAGTCAGCGTGATTATATCGATCAGGATATTGAATCGCTCAATGGCTTAATTGATGAAATTTTGACCTATGCCAAGCTTGAGGAAGGCTCACCTAAAATGGACTGGGAAGATGTCGATTTGCAAGAACTCGTTTCGCAGATTGTCCGTGAGACCAATGCGCTTGGTAAATCTATCACCGTCAAAGTAGGCAACATGCAAAAAGGTGCGTTTGCACAAGCCGATAGACGCTATTTACACCGCGTGTTGCAAAACTTGGCAGGTAATGCCACCCGTTATGCCGAAAGCACCATTATCATCTCAGCAGGCTTAGAAAAAAATGAAGCCTTTATCAGTGTGGAAGATGATGGACAGGGTATTCCAGAAAAAGACCGTGAAAAAGTCTTTATCCCATTTGCGCGTTTGGATGATAGTCGTACCCGTGCCTCGGGTGGTTATGGTCTCGGCTTATCAATCGTGTCTCGAATTGCGTTTTGGTTTAATGGTCGCATGTCAGTAGATGAAAGCCCTACCTTGGGTGGGGCGCGATTTATCATGAAGTGGCCGAAAAGCCAGCTAGCTTCAAGTATTGAAGCCGATGAAATTACCCAAAAGAGTAGCGAGAAAAAATACACGCAAGCGCAAGGGTCATAAGCTCGTTACCAGTGATGCTTGCAAATTTGCTCAGACTGGGCTAAATTTTAGTGAGTTATGCAATGGTTTAGCAAAATTTGCGCACATCAATTAACCGATGAGCGAAATCATCACAAGCGAGGATGGCATGCGTTATCTATTTTTAGCCTTGGTGGTACTCAACATGGCGGTTTTTGGTTATTATAGTTTTTTGCGCAAACCTACTGAAAGCCAGTCCGTCTCACAGGCGCGCGCAGCCTTGGTTCACCCTGTCACAGCCACCAATGTGTCAAATGAACTACCCCCCATGATTGGTACTAAAAAGTAAAAATAGCTACCCAAACCAAAGTTATCAAAACCGAAGCTATCAACACCAAAGTTACTAAGGAATCATGATTAGCCTAACCTATTAAGCAACCAATTAGTCTTTTGTCATCTTTATTCTATAATCGGAATATTAACCACCACTACTAAACCGCCGCCATTGGGCTGATTACGAGCGATGACGCTACCATTGTGCAGGTGAGTAATGCGGCTTACAATCGCAAGCCCAAGTCCACTCCCTTGCGTGGTACGTGCCGTTTCGCCCCGCTCAAACGGCTGCATAATCCGCTCAAGCTGATCTTCGGCAACGCCTTGCCCCTCATCGCTAACTTTAATGGTTAAGTATTTTTGTCTAGAGGTTATCTCTGGCGTTAGATTTTCATCGGTGACCACTTGCTCGGTAGGCTGTAGAGCATTATCAATGCTAATCTCAATATGAATGGGCGGCTGACCATAGCGACAAGCATTATTGACCAAATTAACAATGAGACGTTTGATGGATAAGGGTCGTAATGGCACACTAGGCAAATCGTCTTGGATATCGATAATAAATGGGGTAGGGGCAAACTGCACCACAATCTCGTTAATGATGGGACGCATATTGGTCAATCGTACCGCTTCATCTGAGCCATCTTTCATAAATGAAATAAACTGCTCCAAAATCGCGTCCATGTCCTCAATATCATACACCAACCCTTCCCGCAAAAACTCATCGGGTAGCATCTCAGCTGTGAGTCGCATCCGCGTCAGTGGCGTGCGCAAATCATGGGAAATACCAGCGAGCATAATATTGCGTTCTTTTTGGGTTTGGATCAGGTTATGAAACAGTCGGTTAAATGCCAAATTCACCTGACGAATCTCTGTTGAGCCTTCATTGGTCGCCAAATTGTTGGCGTGCCCAAGGGTGATGTAATCAATTGCCACTTTTTGTAGGCGTTTGAGCGGGCGATTTAATTGTCTTACCAAAAACAAAATAGTCAGCAACGTGGCAAGCGGGATCCCCAATAAGAAAAAATAAATCGACGTTGGGCTATATTTGGCATAAAACTTGACAGGCTCTTGCAGCCAAACATCCGGATGCGCACTGTCTTGAATATACAAAATCGGCACGGGTTTGAATTTAAAATTGACCGATACAGGACGCTGCATCACGGTTTCCATCTGTGTTGCCATCCGCTGGGTAAAATAATCTACCAAGGTTTTTTCTTGAAAAGAAGGTATCTGTTGTGGGTCAGTAATCACGTTAATATGCGAGGCATCAATAATCCAATTTTTAAGCTCGGGATTGTTTTTAAAATCTTTATCCGCTTTATCAATCATCAACAGCTGATTGGCAAGATAAGTTGCATGGTTTTGTAGCTCTGGTAAATACAGACTGCGCCAAAAAAACCACAGCGACAACGCCACGCTCACCAGTACCATCAACATCACCATCAAGGTGGTTTGCCAAGTGTGGCTATAGCCTTTAAGTTTGGGTAAATGCGGTTTCATGCTGGGGTATCCTGATGGTGGCTGTACAGCTAAGTCAAAACGGGCAACGGCACTGGCATCCTGTTATAATACGCAGATAGCTTGGCAAAATTAAAGGGGCAATCATGCAGTTTTCAAAGTTTGGTGAAAAGTTTACCAAAAATAGCGGTATTTTGCAGTTAATGGATGATTTGGGCAACGCGCTTAACAGTGAGCAACCGATTAATATGCTCGGCGGTGGCAATCCAGCACGTATTGATAAAGTTAACCAAACCTATTGGTCGGTGTTTAAAACCTTAGCTAAAGGTGATATGGGCTCAATGGCCATCGAAAATATCGGAAACTATTCAACGCCGCAGGGCGATGCCAAGTTTATTGCCGCATTGGTAGATTTTTTTAATCGCCATTATGATTGGGGACTTACCACAGACAATATCGCCCTGACCAATGGCTCACAAAACGCATTTTTTTATTTATTTAACTTGTTTGGTGGGCAGTTTGACGATACCACACAAGGCAGCCTGGATAAGAAAATTCTATTACCACTTGCCCCAGAATACGTGGGTTATGCCGATGCCCATGTGGATGGGCAGCATTTTATCGCAGTGCCACCCAGCATCGAATTTGTGCAACATCAAGGTGAAGACGGCTTTTTTAAATACCGAGTCGATTTTGACACGCTAGAAAATTTGGCTGAATTGCACAACGGCGAAATCGGGGCAATTTGCTGCTCACGCCCGACCAACCCAACAGGCAACGTGCTGACCGATGACGAAATGGCACGCCTTGAAGCGATTGCCAAGCGCTTTGATATCCCCCTGATTATCGACAATGCGTATGGGATGCCGTTTCCCAATATCATCTATAGCCAAGCCACACTCAATTGGAATGAGCAAATTATTTTGTGCTTTAGCCTATCAAAAATCGGTTTGCCTGGGGTGCGTACAGGGATTGTGGTCGCCAATCCGCAGGTGGTCAAAGCGATTAGCAGCCTAAACGCCATTGTCAATCTAGCACCGACCCGTTTTGGTGCGGCGATTGCGACGCCACTACTACAAGATGACCGGCTAAAAGATTTGTCAGACAATCATATTCGTCCGTTTTATCAAGGACAAGCCAAATTAGCGGTGCAGCTGCTAAAACAAGAGTTGGGCGACTTGCCAAGCCCCTATAACAATGCGATGAAAATCCACAAGCCTGAAGGCGCGATTTTCTTGTGGGTGTGGTTCAAAGATTTGCCGATAACCACGGTTGAGCTATATGAGCGATTAAAAGCCAAAGGCACATTGATTATCCCTAGCGAGCATTTCTTTGTTGGCGTGGATACTGAAAACTTTAAACACGCCCATGAGTGCATTCGCTTAAGCATCGCGCAAGATGATGAGACGCTGAAAAAAGGGATTGCTACGATTGGGGAAGTGGTGAGGGAAGTTTATAAAGTACAAAATCGATTTAATTGATTGATTTATTAAGTTATATTAGTTTATCAATTTCATAAAATTTAATGATGTGAGATCAGAATGCTTAAGGATTTTGAATTAAAAAATTATGGACCAATTAATGAAGTTCATGGAAAAAGACTAGGAAAAATTAATCTAATTCTTGGCAAAAATAGTACAGGTAAGACTTTTTTACTCAAGGCATTATATAGTGTACTTCGTAGCCATGAAGAATCTAACAGAGGTAATTCTAATCAAGATTTTTCTGAAGTTTTAAGTGATAAACTATATTGGACTTTTCAAACTGAAAAAATTGGTGATATCGTCACAAAAGGTGATGGTAAGAAACTGTCAACAACCATTACTTTAGAGGATGAAAGCTCGCTATTTTTCAGTTTTGGCAAAGATACTAGTGTAAAAGTAGCTAATATAGAGAATAATCTTACCAAAAGGGAATCTAATTCTATTTTTTTACCACCTAAAGAAGTTTTGTCATTGATAGATGTAATTTACAAATCTGCTGTTATTGATAAACTTTTTGGTTTTGATGCTACCTATGTTGATTTAGTTAAAGCACTAAAAATACCAACTCAAAAAGGGCGGAATTTAGATGCTTTTGCAAGCTCTCGTAAGCAACTGGAAAAAATGTTTTCAGGGAAGGTAGAGTTTGATGCTAAAGGTCAAAGTTGGATTTATAAAAAAGGAAATAGTAAGTTTTCCATAATGACAACTGCAGAAGGTATTAAAAAGGTTGCTATTCTTGATACACTTTTGGGAAATAGATATTTAGATAAAGATTCAATCGTATTTATTGATGAGCCTGAATCTGCTTTGCATCCTACTGCTATTGTTGAGTTGCTTGATATTATTTATGTACTGTCTCAAGCAGGGATTCAGTTTTTTTTAGCGACTCATTCTTATTATGTCATTAAAAAGCTATTGTTAATTGCTAATAAAAATCAAATGCATATTCCCACACTAATGGCCAATGAAAATGGTGAATGGGAGCAAACTTGTCTTCTTGAAGATGGATTACCAGAGACTGAAATTATCAATGAGTCTATTCGGTTATTTGAGCAAGAGTTTCAAGGAATTTAAGTTAGAATGATTACAATAAAAGAATCTGGCGTGACATTTGGACATTTTGATGAAAAAGATATTTATAAAATAGAGAATTCCGCAGGACATCAAGGATTGGGTGATGGTTTTAAAATTGTTGAATTTACTTATTTAAGAAGTAATGTATTATTTTTTATTGAAGCAAAGTCATCTATACCAAAACCAGAATCAACTTCAGATTATGAAGCTTTTTGGCAAGAAATTTTAGAGAAATTTGAAAATGCGTTACTATTGGAGTTAATGGGATGTTTGCGAAGGAATCAGCAAGTCTATAATGAATTAGCCGACAATCATAAAAATATTGATTGGGAAACTATAGATATTCATCTTAGACTCGTCATAAAACCTGTTCCAAAAAAACATTTACCACCTATTACCGATAAATTTAGAGCAAGATTTAAGAAAGTGTTAAAACTATGGGCTATAAATCCCAATAATCTTTTCGTAATTAATGAAGAATTAGCAATTCAAGAAAAGCTTGCGATTTAAAAAAGGGATACATGTCCCTTTTTTAAACGTTCCACTCCACAAAATTCTTCAATAGTTGCAACCCTGCGGTATGGCTTTTTTCGGGGTGGAACTGGGTCGCAAACAAATTATCTTTAATCACGCTGGCACAAAACTCAACGCCATAATCACAGGTTGCCGCCACAATCGAAGTATCAGACGGCACACAATAAAAACTATGCACAAAATAAAAATGGGTATTATCTTCAATCCCTTGCCATAGCGGATGCGCCAAATCCATATGGGTGATAGTATTCCAGCCCATATGCGGTACTTTAATGCGTTCGTTTTTATCATCTAGCCAATGATCATCAAAGCGTTTGACGTCACCACCCAGTACCCCTAGACAGTTTACCCCATCATTTTCTTCTGAGCGCTCAAACAACGCCTGCATCCCCACACAAATCGCCATTACAGGCTTATTAAATACAGCCGTTTTGACAGCATCAGCGATACCCGCTGCCTGCATCTCTGCCATGCAGTCGCGCATTGCCCCTACACCAGGGAAGACCATTTTGTCTGCCGCCGCAATGACTGCAGGGTCACGCGTGATCGACACATCAGCGCCCACTGCCGTCAAGGCTTTACCCGCCGAATGTAAATTACCCATGCCATAATCTAGCAATGCAACCTTTGTCATCTGTTATCCTGTTGTCAAAAAAAGCCCAAAACTGCGATTAAGCGCTGATATCACTTGGCGCTCATCATCGTCAATTACCAAAGAAGTTTTGAAAAATACCAAAATAGCCATTATATTAATATCATCACATTGCTGCGCGAATAGCACTATTCGCAAAATCGTAAGGACAATAATAATGGCAGAAAAAAACTATTATGACATTTTAGGCGTCGATAAAAAAGCCAATGAAGCAGATATTAAAAAAGCCTATCGCAAACTGGTGCGACAATATCACCCTGATATCAACGACTCACCCGATGCCGACGCCAAAATGGGTGAAATCAATAACGCCTATGAAACGCTCAAGGACGCTGAAAAACGCGCCCAATACGATCTGATGCTCGACAATCCTTATATGGGTCAAGGCTTTGGCGGCGGTCAGGGCTTTAATGCCAATATGAGCCAAGCGGATTTGGATGAAATCCTCCGTCAGTTTGGCGGTGGGGCTGGCGGTCGTCAGTCGCAAGGCGCGGGTGGCTTTAGATTTGATGATATTTTCTCGACATTCGGGGGCGGTGCAGGCGGGTTTTCAGACGGATTTGGTGGCAGACAGTCGCAACGCTCGACCAAAGGCGACGATCAGCACGCCGAGTTATCAATTGATTTGAAAGCCACTTATGAAGGCGATACCCGTAAAATTAGCCTAAATTTACCCATACAAACCGCGACAGGGCTGGATTATCAAACCAAGACCATTGAAGTCAAAATCCCCAAAGGTATTGCCGAAGGACAACAAATTCGCTTGGCAAAACAAGGCAATCCAAGCCCATATGGCGGTGATAATGGCGATTTGTACCTAAAAATTAAATTTAATCACCCAGACAATATCCGTGTAGAAGGCAAAGACGTGTTCCAAACGGTAGATGTTGCGCCTTGGGAAGCAGCCATGGGCGGTCAAATCACGGTCAACACGCCTGCTGGCAAGGTCAATGTCAATGTACCAAAAAATAGCCGTACTGGTACCAATCTTCGCCTTAAAGGTAAAGGTATCCCAGCTAAAGAAGCCGGTGATTTATATTTAAGTTTAAATATCGTGTTGCCAAAAATCGATACAGACGCAGATATCCAAGCGTTTGAAGCGTTCAAATCGGCATTTGCCTCATTTGTGCCAACGCGCTAATCTATTGATAATTAAGCGCTATTAATAACTAAGCAAAAAAAACAGGCAGTACAATAAAAAAAAATGACAAACAAGCACCAAACATAACTATAGATACACAACAGGAGTGCAACATGGCTCAAACCACCAATACGGATTTATCATTACGGTTAACCCTAGATGACTTGATTATGGCGAGTAGTTGGGATAAAAGCTGGGTATTAGCGCTAATGGATGAAGATATTATTTATGCTGAAACGCCTGCCATCGACAGCCAGCCCTATTTTAATAGCGCACAACTGACCACAGTGCGCCTTGCCTCACGCCTACGCCGTGATTTTGATGCCAGTCCGCAAGCGATTGGCTTAATACTATCGCTGCTTGACGAGCTAAGACCGCTTCGACAGTTACAGCGGCAAATCACGCTCACGCGAATGGTTCATGATGTGGATGACAGCTAGCAAGCATCAAGTTAGCCAACATCAATTTGGGTGAATTTAATCCTAAAAAAGGGTGGGTTATCGCGCTATAATCCGCCCTTTTTATTTGCTACAGCAAACGATTATTGGGCGTACCCATGGTTACGGAGCCAATTTTGTAGAAGTTGAATTTCGGCTTGTTGGGTATCGATTAGGGTATTGGTAAGGCTACGCACTTTGTCATCGTTACCATATTTGGCAACCACTTGTGAGAACGCAATCGCGCCTTTATGATGAATCAGCACGGTTTGGGCAAACGCTTGGTCGGCGTTTTTAGTCATGACCGTGTCCACCATTTCTTGCTGCATATCATCGATAATACTATCGATTTCTTGCTGGGCTGCTACACTATCTGCCATCGGCTGATTAGGGTCCGCGGTGTTTTGAATCAGTTGCATGGCAAGCCAATTCTGTAATATTTGTGATTCATTTTGGCGTGAGCTAATAATGTCTCGGGCTAAACCTAGCAGTTCAGGATTTTTGCCGTATCGCTGCTCAATACTGGCAAGCGCGATGGTTTCATCAAAATGACTCAGCATAGCTTTGACAAAAATCATATCAGGCGAGATGGGTATATAGTCAAATTGATTAAGGGCGGTTGGTTCACTGGCTGCAGCCGCATCGATACTTGGCTGCTTGATGACAGTAAAATACGCTTCTTGATAGTCATTGATGGTAATTGAGTCAGGCATCACATAACCTTGTGCCAGTTGACTGACGGTAAGCATGTTTTTATTGATTGCCTGTGTGTCTAATACTTGGGGCAATGGTTTATCATCGAATTCTTGGGGCGCGCTCACGGCGGCAGCGGTAGGGGGTGCTGGCTGCTGAGAATCAGATTGCTCACAACCAATCATGCTGATAACTGCGATGACAAGCAAGATTGATGGTGTGAGGTTGGACATGCATCGGCTCCCATGCCTTGATTTTATACGGTGTGTTTTGAAATGATGATTGTAAGCATTAACGGTAAGCGTTGACTGTCAGCATTGATTATCAGTCTTAGGCAAGAGTATAAAGTAGGGTCATCACAGTGACTATATCAATTGTGTCATGGCAGCTTGCTTATCATTTGCTAACTGCTGATTGTGCTAACTGGCGATTGTGCTAACTGCCGCTTGCGAGCAATATCCCCGCCAAAGTAAAAAACGCGCGATAAGCGGCTACTTTTTTCTCCAAGCTTTGCGGGTAAGCGCGCGAGGTCGATGGCAACCGATAAATACCAAATACTCGCCCAAAAGCGTTAACTTCAAGAAACTGATTGGTTTTTGGCAGTTTATAGGGTGTTTGGCTGGGATTAAAATAGGGTGACGCGGGGTCACTGATACTTTGGTTCACCAGCGCTATCAGCACTTCTGTGGCTTTGCCACCGGTGGTGTAAATCCACTTGACCTGCTCAAGCTGTGCCAAAACTTTACCCAAATCAACCGTCGCAACCACGGTCAAATGTTCGTCAGCCGCATTGCCTTTTTCGCGGATGACGTGAGTGACTGAAGGACATTCACCGATGTTATAAGCCTGTAAAAATGCTTTGATTTTTTCGGCATCAAAGCGTTTTTCATCACCGACTCGAAAATAATCAATATCATCAAAAAACACCTTACCCATGATACGCCACATATCATTATAAAAATTGGGATAATGAAATGCCATGCACCATTTATCAGGTGTGGGCGGCATGGTACCCATCATCAAGACTTTGGTATCAGCAAAAAAGAAGTTACCAAACGGATGGGCTTCGACACGCGGGTCAGTCAATAAATCAGCAGACATATCAGTTTTTATTTCTAATTAAATACACGCCAAGCGCGGCACTGGCAATAATCGGTAATAACACCATAAAAAAAGGTGAAAATCCCGTGCTTAGACTGACAAACCCGACCAAATCTTGCAGATAACTAAATACCAAGCCAAATAAAAGAGCGATCACAATACGATAGCCCAAGCTTTGGTTACGCAAGGAGCCAAATACAAATGAACAAGCAACCAACACTAGCGATAGCATGGCAAGAGGCGCCAATAGCTTTTTCCAAAAGGCAACTTCATGCTCCAGTGAGCGGCGTTTGTCTTTGGCTAAGAGCTGTTGGTGTTGCCATAATTCGGTCACTGACATGTTATCAGGGCTGCGTGTTAACAGATAAATCGCTGACGGCTCAATGGGTAATTGCAGCGTCATAGTCGGTATGGTAGTCAATTGACTGTGACCATCGGCGGCGATGGTTAATTGTTTGATTTGTTGCAGCTGCCAGCCCGATGTCTTATCAGCGGTATTTTGACTGACAAAGCTGCCGGTATCGGCCTGCAGCACTTGTTGGATATGGGCAGTGTCGTCTAGCTGCCAAACTTTGATATTTTTGAGCTCGCCTTTGGTATTGGCATGGTCAATATTGATGATGCGGTTGGCTTGTTTGTCCCAATAACCGTTGATGGCACTTGATAGCAAAGGTTTGTCATGCTTGACTTGGTGCGCTAACTGATTGCTAGTTGGCACTACATACTGCCCAAGCAACAAACGGATAATGACAAAAATAATCGCTGGTTGCATCACCCAACCGACTATTTTAAAGCGGCTGATGCCTGCTGCTTGAATCACCGTCAACTCACTGGTGTTGGCAAGCAAGCCTAGCCCTACCACTGCGCCTAATAGTGTGCCAAATGGCATATAGTCGAGTAAATCACGGGGTGCACTATAGGCAATAAAACGCAAGGCATCTAAATAATTGTAATGGTCATTGAGATCCTGCAACTCTGCCAGATAATCAAAGACGACTTTAAGTAGCCAAAGACCAATGATAGCCCCTGTCATGGCAAAAAGCGCTTGTTTTTTAACGTAATGAGATAAAATCATGGCTGACCGCCTGGTGATAACTGACGGCTGTGGCGACGATAGCGGACACGATGTACCACGCGGCTTTGCCAATTTAACAACAATGCAAATCCGATAAAACCAACGATTAGCCAAATATACGCGTATTCACTAATGCTTTCTTTAGCAATGGCAGTGCGTAGCGAAATGATACTAATCGCACAGCTAGCAAATATGAGCACTGAAGGTAACAAACGAAGCCAGCGTCCTTGACGGGGGCGAACCTGTGCAAGCGGGGTAGCAAGCATTGCCGCAATGATAATCAGCCACGGCATGGTAAAGCGATAGCCCAGCTCGGCTTTGACTTCGGGTTTTTGGGTATTGGCGAGCAGTTTGGCAGTGGTTTGGGTTTCGACATTGGTTTCGGTAATTTTTTCGCTAGCAGGTTTTTCTAGGGTAATGCGATATTTTTCAAAACTGGCTTGGTTGTATTTGGCGTTGTTGGTGCCAAGCTCATAGCGACGACCCTGAAACAAATCTAGCTGCATTGAGCTATCCGTGTCTTTACTGGGTACTTGATAGGCGCGCGTGGCGGTGATGATAACATCGTTTTTGGCGATTTTGCCGCTTTTATCGGTTTGCTGCTGCACCACGTATAGGTTTTTGAGTTCACGTTTTTCTTTATCAAACTCATCGACATACAAGTGGTAGTTACCACTGCTGATAAAGGTTTTTGGACGCACTAAATCAAGCAAACTACCGAGCGACTGGGTTTGCCAAATCTGCTTACTGTTAGACAGTCCCCATGGTTTTGCCCAAAGACTAATCCCCATCTGAAATACAAATAACCCAGTAATCAGCGGAATCATCAAACGTGTCAAACGGCCACGACTGATGCCACTGGCAAACAGGACGCTCATCTCCTGATCCACGTACATACGACCGAGCACGAGCATCAGTGCGATAAAAAATGACAGCGGTAAAATCAGCTCAAGAAAGGTTGGAATGTTATAGCCAATAATAGCAAATAGCAAACCCACATCCAGCCTGCCTTCTGCAGCGATACCAAAATAGCGGATTAAGCGACCGCCAAGCATCAGCGCCATCAGAAATAACAGCACAATCGCAGTATTAGCGGCGACTTGTTGCGTCATATAGCGTCGTAATATCACAAGTAACCACCTAATATTACTCAAAAATTAATCAATTCAAACAGCTAGGGAAGTAAATGCCAATATTGTACGACATCATACCATTCGGCGCATCTGTTAATCGGCTATTTTAGCGCGTCACCGACAGATTATGAATATGAATACTGTAAGGTAACATTTCACAATGACTTTTCACCACCACTTTTTACAGCCGCTTTATCAAAGCCATTTTTTACAAAGACTTTTTACAACCGCATTCTACCCTACACAATGACGCCTGCTATCCCATCGCCCAATATTATAAGCCAAATGCTATAACCCAAATACGATAATAGGTATGCTATGATAATAGTTATTTCTTGATGACAATAATTAAGGAGCTTAAATGAGTTTGACATTGACACTAGCGACCGCGCTTAAAAAAACGGTCAAGAATAGCTATCACGTGGTATTGGTAGATGACAATAGCCAAACTATGGGGCAACTAACGAGTGAGCTACAAACCGCTGTCAGTAGCCTAATTGAAGCGAGTCGTTTTAAGGGTAAGCTTGCCGACACCGCCATCAGTTATGGCGCTGACAACAATACGGGTTTATTGTTGGTTGGCGTGGGCAGTCAAGACAAATTAAACGGCGGTAGCCTGCAAAAAATTGCCAAAGCAATTTATGCAAGTTTGAGCCGTCTTACCAAATCTGCCGTGATTAGTTTAGGCGATAGTATTGATGAAGTGAGTTTTGGTCAGCTAGCATTAGCCCTGCTAAATCAAAGCTATACCTTTGATATTTATAAATCGCAAAAAGCGGATAAACCGACGCTAAAAGACGTGACCTTATTGGTCAGCGCAGACAACCAAGCCGCGTTTGACACCCTGCTACAGCTGCAGCAGGCGACTGCGCAAGGCCAATCACTCACCAAAGATTTAGCAAATCAGCCACCGAATGTGTGTTTCCCTGCCTATCTTGCACAGCAAGCGCAAAACTTGGCAAATCAATACCCAGAGCTATTGACGGTAAAAGTACTGGGTGAAAAAGACATGCAGCAATTAGGGATGAACTGCTTTTTGGCAGTCGCTCGCGGCTCCGCACATGAAGCTAAGCTAGTATTACTTGAGTACAATGGCAAAGCCGCCAAAAAAGACAAAAACAGCAAAACCAAAGGCAAAAAATCAAGCCTAGAGCAACCGATTGTACTTGTAGGTAAAGGCATCACCTTTGACAGTGGTGGTATCTCACTCAAACCAGGTCTGGGCATGGGCGAGATGAAATACGACATGGGCGGTGCAGCTGCAGTCATGGGCATGATTAAAGCGCTATGTGAAGCGCGTCTACCGCTACAAGTCGTTGGCGCACTCGCTTGTGCGGAGAATATGCCATCAGGAACAGCGACTCGCCCTGGTGATATCGTCACCGCCATGAATGGTAAAACCGTGGAAATCCTCAATACTGATGCAGAAGGTCGTTTGGTACTTTGTGACACCTTGGTATATGTGCAGCGCTATCAGCCAAAAGTGATTATTGACATGGCAACCTTGACGGGGGCGTGTATCGTGGCGCTGGGTTATGTGCGCTCAGGTTTATACAGTAACAATGAAGATGTGATTTTTGAGCTTGAACAAGCTAGCGAATCAGCGTATGACCGTGTTTGGCACATGCCACTGGATGATGACTACCAAGAGCAGCTTAAATCCAACATGGCAGATATGCAAAACATTGGTGGTATGCCAGCAGGGTCAGTCACAGCGGCGTGTTTTTTATCCAAGTTTGTTGAAGATATCCCTTGGGCGCACTTGGATATCGCAGGGACGGCATGGCAGTCGGGTAAAGAGCCAACCGCAACAGGTCGTCCAGTACCGTTATTGATGCATTATCTTTATCGCCAAGCTGCCCAAGATGCAGTCTAGGTGATAGGACGCTGACCCCTAATGATGGCCTCGCAAATTAGTTTTTATATTTTGTCCCCGCAAAAAAAACAGCTGGCGTTTGTCTGCCAGCTGATTTCAACCGTGCTAGCCAAAAGCGATGATAGCATTATCGTAGTGGCAGCATCCGAGCTATTACCCCCACTTGATGACCGACTATGGTCATTGAGTGATGTGGCGTTTATTCCCCACCAAATTATCCAGCAACTTGATGCCTTTTATCACCAAAAACTCCCTGCCAGTGTGGTACTTACCGATAATATCGAACTTGTCACCCAATTTGATGGCGTCGTCATCAATCTCACCAATGAGGCGATTGTAGATACCCAAGCTAGCCGCCTGCTAGAAGTTATCGACGCTGCCCCCGAACAGGTTGAAAGTGGTCGTCAAAAATACCGCGTTTATCAAGCACAATTACAATCACTAGCAACCAACAGCGCACCTGCCATCCAAGTTTTTCAAATCCGATAACCTCTCTACCCAACACTTTGATAGAGTTAAGTTGACAAGTTGACGATTTTAAAAATAATTTATGCAAATTGTTAAAAAATGTTAATATATCAGCCATTTTTGCGGTGAAATATTAAGAGGTTATTATGTTAAAGCTTATCCAAGCGTATCAGCGCGTGGGGTTGGTGCCTTTGATTGTGATAGGGCTGATACTTGGTATTTTAGTCGGTTCATTAGCCAATCCGACTATCATCGGCGGTTTATCCATGAGTGTGGCGCAAACCATCTCAATTTTGGGTGCGTTGTTTGTCGGTGCGTTAAAAGCGATTGCACCGTTGTTGGTGTTTATCTTAATCATTGCCGCTATCAGTCAGCATAAATCAGGCACTCAGGTCAATGTCCGCTCAACCTTGGTGCTGTATATGGCAGGTACGTTCTTGGCAGCTTTGACAGCCGTCGTAGCAAGCTTTTTATTCCCAACCGAATTGATTTTAAAAGCTAGTGAAGTCAGTCAGACGCCACCGTCATCCTTAGCAGAAGTGATAAAAGTACTCTTGACCAACATGGTGGAAAATCCCGTCAAATCAATCGTCAATGCTAACTACATGGGCGTGTTATCGTGGGCGGCGATTTTGGGTCTTGCCTTGCGCCATGCCTCAGACAATACCAAGCAAATGATTAACGATTTGGCGGAGGCGGTCTCAAGCGTGGTCAAATGGGTAATTTGGTTTGCGCCATTGGGCGTGTTTGGCTTGGTGACACAAACCATCGCTGAAACTGGTCTGTCGGTGTTATTAAGTTATGCCCGTTTGTTAGCAGTGTTGGTCGGCTCTATGGCATTTATCGCGTTGGTTGTAAACCCATTGATTGTGTTTGTCAAAACCCGCAAAAATCCCTATCCACTGGTGTTTACCTGTCTTAAAGAAAGTGGCATCACCGCCTTCTTTACTCGCAGTTCAGCCGCCAATATTCCTGTGAATCTAAACCTTGCGCATAAGTTAGGTTTGCATGAAGATACTTATTCAATCACTATTCCACTAGGTGCCACCATTAATATGGCAGGGGCGGCGATTACCATCAATGTCATGACATTGGCAGCGGCACATACATTAGGTATTCACGTGGACTTCGGGTCTGCGCTGTTGTTAGCGGTGGTATCTACCTTAGCTGCGGCGGGGGCATCGGGTGTTGCAGGGGGGTCATTGCTATTGATACCATTGGCCTGTAGTTTCTTTAATATTCCTGACACCATTGCCATGCAGGTAGTCGCAATTGGCTTTATTATTGGGGTAATACAAGACTCGGTTGAGACAGCACTCAACTCATCAACGGACGTGTTATTCACTGCAGCAGCGGATCCCAAATACGCTTATCATCGCTAAAAGCTGCTACAGATTTTGAGCTATATAACAATAAAAAAGGGTATTAAAGTGTCTTTTTTATTGACCAAATAATCAATCCACTAATTAGCCACAAAAAAAGATGCCACGTAGGCATCTTTTTTTATAAAAATCGTTTAACAATTAGCGATTATGGGTTTACTACAACGGGTACAGTTTGTACGTCAACAGGTACAGTTGTCGTTGTTGAGGCAATCGCTGTATTGTCATCAACCGGTTGCACGGTGATCGATTGAACCGCAGGACCTGTTTGGGTAACTTGCGCTACAGGCACCACCCTAGGATTTGATTGGGCATTTCTAGGTGCGGCTGGCACAACAGATTTGTTGCTGCTTTCGTCGATTTTTAGTTCAGCTGGGATATCAATGTTTACTTCGCTCGTTCTTTTAGTCGCTTTGGTGCCTTTTTTAGCCGTGGCTGAAGCTTTTGCGCTGTGCTTATTTTTTGATGCTTTTGTTGATTTTTGAGTAGTGGCTTTTTGTGGTTTTGCTTTTGCCGTGGCTACATTTTTGTGTGTGGTCGTCGATTTGGTCGTAGTCGTTACTTTGGTCGCTGCTTGAGCACTCACGGTAAGACCTGTTGCTATGACTAATGCAGTAAGTGTTGTGGCTAACTTTTTCATAATTTTTTCCTCATTGTTGATTACTATACTTGTGTCTATAGTTATATAGGTAGTTAGTATAATTCCCGAATATGACAGTATTATAAAGAGAATGATTGTCAAGGGAATACTAAAAGCCTAGATGCCATTATAAAACAATCATCGGCCGCAACAATGTAAGGATTAGGGACAAAATGTTGAGAATACGTAAATAAATCCTAATGCCATTAAGGAAGTTATTCGGTGGCGTTAACAATCAGTGAGATTGTCAGTGCAAAGGGGTAAATTTTTATTGTAGGCTAAATTCTATGGTCTAGGCATAGGGTGGGGGCAAAAGACAAGTAATCTGACGGCAATAACAAAGCTACAGCTATATTAACACAGCATTGCAATACTTACTAATGCTTACCAGAAGCATGAACATCATTAACCATGCATGGTTTTTTTTTGCACTTTGTTATACACAGGCTATGAGAAAGCCACAAACCTTACAAAAGTGCTCGTTACAACGCTATAGAGTTATTTTAATATGTACTCATGCAATAAAGCATAGGTTAACAGACTTTAACTAAAACTAAAATGTAAAGCGTTAAAGTATCTAAATGCAAAATGTCTAACTGCAAAAACAGGACATTTAAAACAATAAAAAAAAGGAGAGTTATCATGTTTCGTTGGGCTATTATTTTTGCTGTAATCGCACTCATTGCTAGTTTCTTAGGTTTTGGTGGTGTCGCAGGTCTATCAGCAAACTTGGCATATGTGTTCTTGGCAGTGGCGGTGATTTTATTCATTGTCGCCTTTATTAGCCGAAAAGTTTAAATCCGACGTTGCAAAATCGCAAAGTTTTACAACGTTTTAATAAGTTAAGATAGGTCGATTTAACTGGGTATGGTTTTATCGAATACGCTTAAAATAACCTTTTAATATATGAAAACACGTTTGTTTGATGCAAAGTGTTAAAAATTAAAAGGTTATTTTTTTTTATCAGAATTTTCATTCAAATATAGCTTTGCCTCGTACGCCAGCAATGCCAGTAAGGCAACCAAAAATGGCATGATGTAATACAGTAATCTAAAAATCAATAATACCGCCAGCATCTGCGTCCGATCGACTTTTGGCAAAGCCGTAATCATGACCACTTCAAATACGCCCAATCCCCCAGGGACATGACTTAAGATGCCGATTGCCATTGATTGAATAAAAGCAGAAAAGGTCGCCCAATAACTGATATGCTCAGAAGGCGGCAACAGTAAGTACAGTACCAACGCCACGGTACTTAAATCTAAAATGGCAATCGCAATCTGTTGCAGCACAATTTTGGCGGGCGGTAAGTCAAAGCGCCAACCGCGAATCACCACATGTTTGCCTTGCTTGCCAGCGTACACAATAATCGCTGCAATAACGATTAACATGATGATGCCAAGCATCCGTACATAGAAAGTATGCTCAAAGATGCCAAGGGATTTATCCAGTTCGGATAATAGTTGAATGGTAATCTCAGGATGGCTAGTCAAAGACGCACCAATCAACGTGGTAATACCAAAGGTAAATGCCATTGACACCATCCAGATGATGTTGGCAATTTCATTATGAGTCAGATTAAAACGGCGATAGTTACGATAACGGATACCACTCGCGGTGACAAGATTGAGCCCAATGGTGTGGCTAATGGCATAAGCGGTAAAAGAGGTGAGGGCGACATGCGGGTAATCAAGTTTTTTGCCGATTTGGCGTAGTGCAATAAAATCATAAATGGTGAGTACTAAATAACCAAAAGCAACCACGATGGCGGCGATAAAAAGATGGAAAGTAGGAATATGCGCGATAGCGTCTAGAACGTCTTGATAGTGCACAGTTTTGGTCAAACGGTAAAGCGCACGAATTGCCATAAAAAAAATCAATACCGTAATCGCTGTTAATGCAAGTCGCCAAACCTGCTTAAACCAAGAACTATTCATGCATTCAACCTAATTTTTTTTAGTAGACATTACAATCATTTAATCAATTAGTCGCCAACATTATTTTCATTATCTTCAAACAATGTCAAATTTATCTCATCATCTTGCGCAGTTTGAGTGGGGGTTTGGTGCGCCAAACGCTCGGCACGCAGTCGTTTGAGTCGTCGGATAGTCAATAACTTAAGTACTTGCCGCTTTTGTGAGTCATTCATCATAAGCCAAAGGTCACGCTCGGTACGATTGCGCAAACAGCCTTTACAATACCCTTGTTTATCTAGCTCGCAGACTTGAATACAAGGACTGGCAATCTCAAATAACTCTTGCTGCTCCATCGCGGTGATAACTCCTGACTACGCCATGCAAATGGATGAGTAATCCACCTATGCAGAGATAGGGTTAACTGGGCGGAAAATCAAATAACACAGACAAAAACGTACCCCCAAACACGGCTATCTAACTAACACGACAAATTTTAACGTGTTGAAACCTCGCATCATGGCTATTTTAGCCAAGCAATGCTAAGATTAAATGTTAGCCAAACCAACAACAGTCGATATGATAATTTACTATAATTAAAAATTTGAGATAAAGCCATGCAAATTGTGTATATTCACGGACTTGATAGCAATCCAAACGCCGAAAAAGCGCAAAAACTCAAAGATTTTTGTGCCAAAAATTTCCCGCAAATCAAAGTTGTTGCGCCCGATTTGAATCGTTCACCCAATGAGTCGATTGCTTTAATCCAAGAAATTATTGCCAAAGACCCCAATACAGGTTTGGTCGGTAGTTCGCTCGGTGGATTTTATGGCAATATTTTGGCAAATTTGACAGGTAAAAAAACGGTATTGCTCAATCCAAGTGTGCACAGTGGCACAAGTCTCAAGCGTTTTTTTGGGGAAGATTTTGACAGTTTGCCCGATGACTATGTTGGTCACGTGACCCCCGATGGCTGGCATATTAGCAAAAAAGATATTGAGTGGTTGGTAGCAAATCGCCCCGAACAATCGCTCAATCCGCAAAATTTATTGGTAATTTTGAAAAAAGGCGATGAGTTGCTCAATTTCCAAGATGCGGTCAATTATTTTAGTCAAAGCACTTTGGAAAAAAGCACTGCCCAAAGTCATATCATCGTGGAAGACGGTGGCGACCATGTGATGAGTGATTTTGAAACCAAATTACCGCAAATTGTGCAATTTTTGTTTGGCTTGCCGTTGATTCAATAAAAAATGTTGGTCAAATTAAAGTTTAGTGTTATTTAATGGGAAAAAAATGAGCAATTATACATCCACCTCACTTGAAGTATTAGAAGGTCTTGACCCAGTACGCCGTCGCCCTGGTATGTACACTGACACCACACGCCCCAACCACCTTGCCCAAGAAGTCATCGACAACTCGGTGGATGAAGCCCTTGCAGGTCACGCCAAAAACATTACTGTCATTCTACACACCGATGGTTCGTTGTCGGTCGAAGATGACGGACGCGGCATGCCGACCGACATTCACCCCGAATTTAAGCAATCGGGCATTGAATTGATTCTGACACGCCTACACGCAGGCGGTAAATTTTCTACCGACAACTACCAAGTCTCAGGCGGTCTGCATGGCGTGGGGATTTCAGTCGTCAATGCCTTATCGCACAAAGTCGATGTCACGGTGTGGCGAAATGGCGAAGCATTCACCATGCAATTTGTTGATGGTAATGCGGTTGCTCCGCTTGCCATTGCTCAAGCTAGCAACAAGAAAAAACGTGGCACACTCGTGCGGTTTTGGGTCAATGAAACATACTTTGATTCACCAAAATTCAACATCAAACAACTCAAACACCATCTTAAAGCCAAAGCCGTGTTATCGGCAGGGCTGACCATTACTTTTATCAATGAAATTGACGGTGACAAAGACGTTTGGCAATTTACCGATGGGCTATCGCAATATCTCACCGAGCAACTGGTCGAAGAAATCACCCTCCCAGAACAGCCATTCGTGTTTAATTACGACGCCAAAAAAGGCGAACGAGCAGGGTTAAGCTTTGCCATTTGTTGGCTTAGCGAGGGTGGTACGCCTGTGCAAGAAAGCTACGTCAATCTGATTCCTACGGCTCAAGGTGGCACCCACGTCAATGGACTACGCACAGGTATTACTGACGCATTAAAAGAGTTTTGTGAACTGCACAATCTACTGCCGCGCAACGTCAAACTCGCTCCCGAAGACGTGTGGGATGGGGTTAATTATATTTTATCGCTAAAATTCTCCGAACCGCAATTTAGCGGACAGACCAAAGAGCGCTTATCGAGCCGAGAAGCAGCGGGCGTGGTGCAAGCCTTTGCTAAAGATGGCTTTAGCTTGTGGCTCAATCAAAACTCAGAGATTGCCAAACAAATCGCTGAATTGGCGATTAACAAAGCGGGCAAACGGCTAAAATCTGCCAAAAAAGTTGAGCGTAAAAAAATCACCCAAGGACCGGCACTGCCAGGCAAATTGGCGGATTGTCGCGGTGATTTGCGAGATGGCGCAGAGCTGTTTTTGGTGGAAGGGGACTCGGCAGGTGGCTCAGCAAAACAGGCACGTGACCGCCATTTTCAAGCGATTATGCCCTTGCGAGGCAAGATTTTGAACACGTGGGAAGTGTCGCCCGATACGGTGCTTGCCAGTGAAGAAATCCACAACATCGCCATTGCCATTGGTGTTGATCCTGATTCAGACGATTTGAGCGAACTGCGTTATGATAAAATCTGTATTTTGGCGGATGCCGATTCGGATGGATTGCATATTGCCACGCTGCTGTGTGCGCTGTTTGTCAAACATTTTAAAGCAGTCGTCGATGCAGGGCATTTGTACGTTGCTATGCCACCACTATACCGCATTGATATTGGCAAAGAGGTAGAGTACGCCCTTGATAATGAAGAGCTTGAGCAAATCTTGAAAAAAGTGGCAAAAAATAAAAAGCCGCAAATTACCCGTTTTAAAGGGTTGGGCGAGATGAGTGCCGAACAGCTACGTGAAACCACGATGAATCCTGATACACGACGTTTGGTGCAGCTAGACCTTGATGACCCAACGGCAACCGATAGCGTGATGGATATGCTGCTTGCCAAAAAACGCGCCAGCGACCGTAAAGTATGGCTTGAGCAAAAAGGCGATTTGGCGGAAATTGGGGTTTAATGGCTAGGCAAAAATGATTGACGTTAAGCCTACACTGATAGCGTGTACTTTTGAAAGTGCATGGCTATCTGATACATTTAAACATTATCAAGTAGATAAATCCTATGACGCTTTAGACTTTTCAAAAGAAAATGACGCTCGTGATGCGATTTATCAACTTTCTCCTTCAGCCTAACATCTAACATGGGGCAAATCCGCGAATATGACTAAACTGTTGATTACCCTGCTTTTATTCTTTATCACCGCCATTGCCGAGATTGTCAGTTGTTATCTTGGCTATCTGATGCTCAAACAGCACAAACCGCTTTGGCTCATTGTACCTATGACCATCACGCTCGCCGTGTTCGTATGGTTATTGACCCTTCATCCCACAGCGACAGGGCGAGTGTATGCCGCATATGGTGGCATATATATTGCGACGGCTTTGGTATGGCTAAAATTTGTCGATGGCGTTTCTCTGACGCACTGGGACAGCATTGGCGGTTTGGTAATATTGTTGGGTGCAAGTATTATCATCCTTCAGCCCAAAAGTTTGTTATAACTCTCTTCAATCAACAAATTTGCTAATTTCAGTGAACTAATGTAAACTGAAAATTTTAGCCTAGTATTTTAATTCAATCTAGTATCTCAAAGAGTATATTCATGGATATCAACCAAACGCCAGTAGACCCTAGCCAATTTGGGTCTAACGTGCCGCGCCGTCATGACCCAAAAATCGCCAAACTTGCCGCAAAATACTTAAAAATAACAGGTTGGCAAGTGGTCGGTGACGTACCTGATGTCAAACAACTAGTGATGCTCGCTGCCCCTCACACCTCCAATGAAGATGGCTGGAATGCGGTCATGGGCATTTTATCGGTTGGCATTGATTTTAAATTGATGGGTAAAAAAGAGCTGTTTCGTCTCCCGCTCATCGGGTCTTTCTTAAAATGGGGCGGGATGATTTCGATTGATCGTCAGAAAAAAGGTTCGACTTTGCAGGCGGCCATTGAACAATTTAACCAACAAGAGCAGCTTTGGTTAGGGTTGGCACCTGAAGGGACACGCAGTTATACCGAAAAATGGAAAACAGGGTTTTATCATATTGCCGTAGGGGCGGGCGTACCGATTTTACCGATTGCGATGGACTATAAGACCAAACAAATGCGCTTTATGCCCTTGTTTTACCCAACAGGCGACTATGACGCCGATTTACCCAAAATTTTAGAAAACTATCGCGGCGTCAAAGGCAAATACTTTGAGAAAATGTCACAGCCGTTACAAGATTTGCATGGCTAACTGTCTTAGCTACCCCATAAATTTCTCATGCTGTTTTTATGTTGAGCTACTTTTAGTTAAGGTAGCTTTATGCCAACGGCTTAACAAGCCTGCTGTCACATTCATCCCATTTATCATTAGCGGGCTGATAGGGTAAAAAAAGGGTAAAAATGCGGTATGAAAGTCCTTCTGCTGCCGATACGGTCAATAAAAGGGTATCGAGGTAAAGACCGTTTTGCTATCGCCGCTATTTGCCCACAAAAAAACCTAAACCTGACGATGCCATAGGTTTTACAAACTATTTCTGCTATGATAGATACAATTTTGAGACGATTTTTTAATAGTTATTAGACCTTAATTGGACATATCAGATAGGAAATTTTATGAGCAATAATACAGTTCCCGTATTGGCAGCAGTTGTGTTAGGTGCTTTGGCATTATCACCCGTTTTTATCAAAAGTTTTGGCAACGACCCACAAGTAGCCGCCATCGGTAGCCGTCAGTTGGCGGGTAATTCAGCCGCTATCAATGCCCAAAGCAGTGAAGTGGCAAAGGTAGGTTATAGCCTAGGTTATATGATGGGTCAAAACGTCAAAAAAGACGCCAAAGACCTCAATCCTGCTGATATCAATCAAGGTATCAATGACGGTTTTAATGGTAAAGAATCGACCATGACCCGTGAAGAAATGATTAAAGCGGTACAAACCTATGAGCAAAATCAAATCCAAAAACGCCTACAAGACAACCAAACCAAAGGCGAGGCTTTCCTAGCGCAAAACGCTAAAAAAGCGGGTGTCAAAACCACCGCGTCTGGCTTACAGTATGAAGTGCTCAAAGAAGGTACCGGCGCGCAGCCAAAAGCCACAGATATCGTAGCGGTACAATATGAAGGTAAATTGTTAGACGGTAAAGTGTTTGATAGCACCGCACAGCATGGCGGTCAGCCTGCGGTATTCCCGCTTAACCAAGTTATCCCAGGTTGGACCGAAGGCTTACAGTTAATGAAAGAAGGCGGCAAATATCGCTTCTACATTCCATCAAAACTCGCTTACGGTGAGCAAGGCGCCCCCCAAGGTGGTATTGAGCCAAATAGTGTGCTCATCTTTGATGTTGATTTGCTAAAAGTCAACCCACCGGCTGATGCCGCACAGCCTGCCGCAGCAGATATCCAAGCCCAACTACAACAACAAATTGAATCCATGCAGTCAGCTTCTCAACCTGCTCAATAGGTGGGGTTGGCGTCAGATAGGTGATCTCAATCAGCCGGGCAAGCGTAACTATCGAGTTCGCTCGCCCTACTCATCGACACGATGGCAAAGGAACATCCCAATGAGTTTAGGATATAAAAAAGTAAGTTTAGTGACTGGCATCGCTACTGGCATGCTATTAGCAGTTACGTCAATCAGTGCAAATGCCGCACCCGCCAGCACTGGCACAAACAAAGTTGCGTCCTCTGTGTATGTACCAAAGTCCACAGTGACGGCAACTAGCCCAGCATTGGCACAAGTCGGCTATAGTTTTGGCTATCTGATGGGTGAGAGCAACAAAGACAGTATTGATGATTTAAATCTTGATGCGTTTTTTCAGGGATTTCGAGATGCATACTCAGCGCAGTCGCCCAATCTTGACAAAAAACAAATGCAAAAAGTATTGCTAGACTATCAAAAAAACAAAGAAATTGCCTATGCCAAAGAAGTACAAGCGTTAGCAGCTAGTAATGCAGCAAAAGGCAAACAGTTCTTGCTAGAAAACGGCAAAAAATCAGGCGTGAAGACTACCGCGTCGGGTCTACAATACCAAGTGCTAACACAAGGGAGAGGCAAATCGCCTAAAGCGACGGACAAAGTCAAAGTCCACTACGAAGGTCGCTTGATTGACGGTACCATTTTTGACAGCTCTTATAAACGTGGCGAACCTGTGACTTTCCCACTCAACCAAGTGATTAAAGGTTGGACAGAAGGGCTACAGTTGATGAAAGAAGGGGGTAAATACCGTCTGTTTGTCCCCGCTAATTTGGGGTATGGCGAAGCAGGTAATGCCGATATTGAACCCAACAGCGTGTTGATTTTTGATATTGAGCTGTTACAAGTCAACCCACCTGTGACCCAACCCGTTAAACTTTAAGTTTTCTCCTATCTTAAAGTTTTGTCCCAGCTTAAAGTTTTCCCCAGTTGGCTATAAAAAAACGCTCATATTCCTATTGAGCGTTTTTTTATAGTGGCTTGAAAGACGATACCTTTAAAGTACCTTTTTTAATACTTTAGAGTTGCGAGTATTGTCATAAAAGGCATAGCGGTCAGCCGGTAGCGATTCAGCAGGGACTTCCATAAACCCATGCTCGACAAACCAATGTGCGGTGCGAGTAGTCAATACATAGAGTTCATGGATGCCGCGGCTACGCGCTTGTTGCTCTAAGAATGCTATCAAATCTGCGCCACGGCTACCATTGCGATAATCGGGATGGACAGCCACACAAGCCACTTCCGCGGCTTGGTCGTTGAGTGGGTATAAAGCCGCGCAGCCTAATACCATACCATCACGCTCAATCACACTAAAGTTTTCGATATCGCTCTCTAAACGCTCACGCGAACGACGGACCAAAATACCTTGTTCTTCAAGTGGCTCTAGTAGCTCAATCAAACCTACCACATCGTCGATATCGGCACGGCGAATTTCTTCATACGGGTCATGGGAGATTAGCGTCCCTGAGCCGTCACGGGTAAATAACTCTTCAAGTAGTGCACCATCTTTGGCATAGGAGATGATATGGGTACGGTGGATGCCGTATTGACAAGCATCGCTGGCTGCCCGTAAGAAACGCGCGATTTCTGAGCTTTCAGGAACATCACGTAAGAAGCGTGTCACTTCATGCGGAATCATTTCTTTAAGCAGGTGAGTGCCATCTTTATAGATACCTGTTTGCTCACCCAAGAAAATTAATTTATCCGCTTTTAGGCTAATCGCCGCTTGTAGTGCCACATCTTCAGCCAAAAGGTTAAATACTTCGCCGGTCGCAGAATAGCCCATACTACCCAAAATTACCACATGATCATGGATTAAATTGTTGTGGATGGCTTCGGCATCAATCGCGCGCACTTCCCCAGTAAATTGATAATCGATGCCATTACGGATACCGTAAGGGCGGGCGGTGACGAAGTTGCCTGAGATGGCATCAATACGAGAGCCATACATCGGCGAGTTGGCAAGTCCCATCGATAGCTGCGCTTCAATTTGCAGGCGAATTGAGCCAACGGCTTTTAGGATGTACGGCATGGCTTCTTTTGTAGTGATGCGCACATCATCTGCCATCGGTGTTTCGATATGATTCTCGGCAAGATTGGCATCAATTTGCGGACGCGCACCGTGGACGAGTACGAGCTTAATGCCAAGACTATGCAGCAGCGCAAAATCATGAATCAAATGGCTAAAATTGTCGTGATTGACCGCTTCGCCATTGAACATAATGACAAAGGTCTTGCCACGATGGGTGTTGATATAGGGCGCAAAGTTACGAAACCATAATACATAAGGTGGGGTAACATACGCAGGGGTTGTGGCAGCGGCATTTTGTTGGGCAGTATTGGGTAAATCAATCATAGCGTGATAGGCAAGTATAGGGTTATTATCAGTCATCGTTTCGCCATCGGCAAGCGGTGCATTGCCATGGGTAAAACTTGCTGAAGTGTCGGTTGAAGTTGGCATGATAACAGTAGACATGATAAAAAAAGTAGACGTACAGACAGCGCACGATAAAGTTTTTGTCTCTTTTAATTAAACATACATGTAAGCTTAACAGCGAATATAAACTTAACAGCGAATGGGCAATGCACTGTGCAACATTCTTCACACAGCTTATTGCGACGCATCGCTCAGAGACTAACGATAAGGCTATCAATAAACCTTACAAAATACAATAGTTAATCTTACTGATTTTGGCTGCGCTGTTTGTATTTAGTAAATTCATCCCGCAACTTTCAACTTGCTAGTGAGTTAAATTGTAAAGTTTGTTATGCTAATCTATAGTTGAGCCTTAACCTATTTGACCACCCAATCAGCGGTGTATGCCAACCTGCCAAAAAAAGAGAATACGCTAACACCCGCTGACACAACAATTTTGAACATTTGAAAATCATGATTTAATGGAGAATATTCATGCAAAAGCTTTCAGTATTCGCGCTAATGACCGCCTCACTTGGGGCATCAGCCGCCGCAATGGCTGTGCTACCAACGGTGGCATTAGACCCTGTTGATAATAATCAAGCAGCGCCTATCTCAGCACCCGCTGCTGGTCAAGTTCAAACCCGCATTTTAGCCTCTGTTGTTGGTCAGGATCCACAAGGTCAAGAAGTGTTAAGCCCCGTCAATGCACAAACGCGCCTTGCATCAGGCAACGTCGTAGAGTATCGCGGCTACTTAACCAATAACAGCCCCGACCGTATCCGCAACATGAAAGTGACCATGAACATCCCAGCCAATATGGAATTAGTGAGCACGAGCGATGTAGAGCCAACCCGCGCGTTCGGTAGTATGGACGGTGCCAATTTTCAATATATGCCACTAAAAACCAACATGAATGGCGTGCTACAGAACCTACCGATGGCTTACTATAAAGCCATACAGTGGGATGTACCAGGTTTGGGTCTTAATGAAGTGGCGATGGTGAAATATCGTTTAAAAGTAAAATAATAAGCGCTCAATGCCTAGAAGGGCTCAACGCATAAAACCACTCGAAGCATAGCACTGCTCAATGATTGAGCGGTTTTTTTAATTACAATTTTTGAAACTTGCCGATTTTTTGCTCAATATCGCTGAGCTTTGCTAAGGTTGCGACTTCCCCTGCTTTTATCGTCGCCTCTCTGGCTATGGTATTAGTGGTGCCAATATCACCAACGGCTGGGCGTATCACCACGTCCGCCCATTTGATTTCAGCAGCGTTTGCTTGATTGGGCATGACGGCAAATGTCTTATCCAGTAGCGCCCAAAAATCTTGTGGATGGCTATTTTTTGGCGGGCTTGAAACATCTACCGCGATGATAATATCTGCGCCCATTTGTTTGGCAGTTTGCACAGGCACAAGGCTTGTCAGACCGCCATCGCCATAGCGTTTATTGTTGATGCGTGGCGGTACAAAAACGCCATACACGCTACTGGACGCACGCACCGCAAGACCAGTATTGCCTTTATCAAAGACGGCTTTTTGCTTGGTGGTTAAATCGGTGGCAACGCTGGCAAAACGGATGGGGAGTTTTTCAATCGGTTGATTATCGACTTGAATATTTACCCAGTTTTGTAATTTGATGCCTTCGATAAAGCCTTGTTTGCTCCAGCTATAATCAAGCAATTCATTATTGCTAACATGGGTCGCGATGTCTTCAAGTTCGCTAGCGGACTTGCCACTGGCGTATAAACTACCGACTAGACTGCCGCTACTGGTACCGACGATTAAGTCAGGGGTGATGCCATTTTTTTCCAGTACCTTGATGACGCCGACATGGGCAAAGCCTTTGGCACCGCCCCCGCCTAATACAAGGGCGATTTTGGGTTTTGCTGATGGTTGAACGGATGGTTTAGTAGGTTGTGTGGGTATCAATGGCGTTTTAGTGCAAGCGGTAACCGTAAAAAAAATGCTAGTAGTTATCAGGGCAAAAAAAGAAAACGGTTTCATAGTAAGCCTAATCAATCAAAACAGCAATATTATTAAATGATAAATTTGTTGAGTTCATCGGTTATAAAGCGTAAATTGTGTCGCTATGTATTCTAACTTAATTTGGTGTTTTTTCATGCTATTTTTATTATAGGCAGATAAGCTAACTTTATAATATGACGCTAAAACCTGACATCTTTAATCTCCCCGTCACCGCGCTTGCTGGCGTAGGTAGCAAAATCGCTGAACAGCTTGACCAACTTGGTATTGAGCGCGTGTTTGATTTGTTGCTACATTTGCCGCGTGATTATGAAGATCGCAGCCGACTGGTCAACATGTGTGATGTCGTCGATGGACAATCGGCATTGCTACAAGGTACCGTTGTCCGCGTCGACAACAAAAAGATGGGCCTGAGCGTGACATTACAAGATAGGACAGCGCAAACAACATTACGCTTTTTCAAAGTCTATCGTGGATTGACCGAAACCATGGCAGTGGGCAATACCTTGCGTGTGTTTGGTGAAATCAGTATCAGTAAGTATGGCACCCAAATCAGCCACCCTGAATATGAAATTATTACTGGACATCAACCCCTGACCAATACAGGGCTCATACCTATTTATCCAACGGTCAAGTACCTACATCAAAATAAACTGCGCAGCTTGATTCGACTTGCGCTGCAAACGGTCAAACAATCCAATCCTGTGATGGCTACTATCAGTGATGCTGAGTGGCAAATCGTACAAAGTGCGCTGAGTAAGCAGTTTCCGTTACTGGCAGGTAGCCACAACCCATTTGGCGAATTTAGCTTGCTAGAAGCCATTAGCTTTATCCATCAGCCACCCATTTATACCGATTTGAACAAGCAAATGTTGGTATTAGCGGCGTTAAAAAATCGCAGCCATCCGACGTGTCAGCGGCTCATTATAGAAGAAATGCTCGCGCACCAGCTGAGTCTACTGTACCGCAAACAACAACTTTATCAGCATAAAGCACCGCGCTGCGATGCCACAAGCGAGCTTGCTAATCAGTTGTTAGCTAATTTACCTTTTACCCCTACCCATGCCCAAAATCGGGTAGTAGCGGAAATCGTCAAAGATTTGTCAACGTCAGTGCCCATGCTGCGACTCGTGCAAGGCGATGTTGGCGCAGGCAAAACCTTGGTAGCAGCTTTGGCGGCGTGCTATGCGCTTGATAGCGGCTGGCAAGTGGCGGTGATGGCACCGACAGAGATTTTGGCGGAGCAACATCTTAATAACTTTAAAAGCTGGTTTGAACCGCTTGGCATCGGTGTGGGTTGGCTGGTGGGCAAGCAAACAGCCAAAGCGCGTGAAAAAGCCTTGCAACAAGTACAAGACAACGAGGTACAAATCGTGGTCGGTACGCATGCGCTATTTCAAGAACATGTCAATTTTGCCAAGTTGGGCTTGGTGATTATCGATGAGCAGCACCGTTTTGGGGTGGAGCAGCGAATGGCGCTAGTAGATAAAGGCTTGGCGCATACCACACCGCATCAGCTGATTATGACAGCCACACCCATACCGCGTACCCTTGCCATGAGTGCATTTGGTGATATGGATACGTCCATCATTGATGAGCTGCCGCCCAACCGCACCCCCATCACCACCGTCACCATAAGCCGTGACCGACGTGATGAAGTGATTGAACGTATTGCTGCCAACTGCGAGCAAGGCAAACAAGCTTACTGGGTGTGCCCACTGGTCGAAGAGTCAACCATGCTTGATGCGCAAGCCGCTGAAGCGACTTATGCCGATTTGAATGACAGGCTCAATCTGAACATTGGTTTGGTGCATGGCAAAATGAAACCGAATGACAAACAAGCAGTCATGGCGGATTTTAAAGCGGGTAAAACCGCTTTGCTGGTGGCTACCACCGTGATTGAAGTCGGGGTCGATGTGCCCAATGCCTCGCTGATGGTGATTGAAAATGCTGAGCGATTAGGGTTATCGCAATTGCACCAACTACGCGGACGCGTGGGGCGTGGCACCCAAAAAAGCTTTTGCGTATTGCTTTATCAAACGCCATTGTCAGAAACGGGTATCGAGCGGCTCAATGTGTTGCGAGATAGCAATGATGGCTTTGTGATTGCGCAAAAAGATTTGGAACTACGCGGTGCAGGCGAGCTTTTGGGTAAACGGCAGACAGGATTTGATAGCTACTATGTCAGTGACCTAGCCAGAGATGAAAGCTTGCTAATCGTGGCGCAAGCGATTGCTAAGTACCTAATTGCTGATGAAAATCGCAAATCACAAGTGCAGCAATATATCAGCCATTGGACACCCGATGCCATCAAATACATTAACGCGTGATAGCGCATAGTAGGCGCTTGAATTCTGATAGAGCGTTGTTTTTACGGATAAAGCGACTATTCACACCTGCAATTTTTTGTTATGTTATACCCTATGTACTTATTGATTAATTAACACTGACTTAACTATCGTAACTATTGGTTTTAATTAATTTTTTATCCATTGCGCAATATTACTGTTATTTATTAATATAGAATTATCAATATGAAGGATACCTGTTATGCCACAAACTAAATACGATTTACCTATCGCAGACCAAGCCACTGCTGATGAAATCATCAAAAAAACCGAAGACATCAAAGGGGTCAAATTTGTCAACATTAACCCTAATGGTACCATCGTTGTGACCCATGGTGACGACTTTGATGAAGCTGCATTTAAAGCGGCTGCAGGTATTTAGCTACTAGTATTGATAAGCGACTAGGTATTATGCCTAGTTTTATTGCCTGTATGTTTTATGACATAGATTTTTGACTGCGCAAAAGCTGACTTCGGTCAGCTTTTTTATTGGCTAAAATTTGCCGTTAATTGTTCATTCAATCGTCATACGGTTGTCACCTTAGTCAGCTAATGTTTCCTAGCGATAGCGTATCTTTTTATCACGATTTGACTTTTCATATTGTTGCTTTGCCTTATCTAGAGGAAACCCCATGACTGACCAACCCGCTGAGCAAACTTCTCCTATCCACAATTTGCTTAAAGACACCCAGCCATCAACCCCAAGTATCAACCGTCGCCGTTTTTTACAATCAACATCGCTTGCGACTGCCGCAGGTGCATCGATGTTGCTAGCCGGCTGTAATAATGACAATGATGATAATGATAACACAGCGCAGGTTAGCTTTTTACATGGCGTGGCCAGTGGCGACCCGCTTGCTGACAAAGTGATTTTATGGACTCGCGTGACACCGGTGAGCAGTGGCAGCAGCCTTGATGTCGATTGGCAAATTGCCAGTGATAATACGTTTAACACCATCATCAATAAAGGCACGAGCAAAACAAACGGTGGGCAAGATTATACGGTCAAAGTGGATGCCACGGGTTTACAGCCAAATACGCCTTACTTTTATCGATTTATATGTGGTGGTGTCACCAGTCCGATTGGCAAAACCAAAACCCTACCTGTCACGAATGTCAATCAAGTGAAACTTGCGGTGGTGAGCTGTTCAAACTATCCTGCAGGGTATTTTCATGCGTATGCCGATATTGCCAAGCGCAGCGACGTTGATGTGCTGCTGCATTTAGGCGATTATATCTACGAATATGGTCGTCATACCATCGATGACCAAGGTAAAACGGTACCTGCCTATGCTTCAAGCCAGGCCGCACAGCTCAAGCGCGAAGTCATCCCAGTGGAAGAATTGCTCACCATTACTGGCTATCGCTTGCGCTATGCCCAATATCGTACCGATAAAGATTTGCAAGCGGTACATGCCGCCATGCCAATGATTGCGGTGTGGGACGACCACGAGATTAGTAATGACACCTACAAAGAAGGTGCCGAAAATCACCAATCTAATGAAGGCGACTGGAATCAGCGCAAGATGGACGCGATGAAAGCCTATCATGAATGGATGCCCACGCGTAATAGTGTGATGACGCAAATTTATCGTAGTTTTGATTTTGGTAATTTACTCAGTCTACATATGCTAGACACCCGTGTCATTGCCCGGGACAAACAGCTAGATTACAATAAATTTTTAATTAAAGACGCCAATGGTCAGCTCACTTTAGATAGCGCAAAATTCACCGCAGCAATGCAAGATACCAGCCGCCAAATGATCGGTTTGCCACAACAAAACTGGCTAGCAGGTCAATTGCAAGTGTCAAAGTCGACTTGGCAAATTTTGGGTCAGCAAGTGGTGATGGGGCAGATGTTTATTCCTGCACCCGTACTGCTCAATTTTATGAATCCTGCCTTGGGCGTAGATGCCGTCACTTATCTGACCCTAATGCAAAAAGCGCAGACCGCCCCCACGACCTTGACGCCGCAAGAGCAGAGTATGGTACAACAGTTGCAGCAAGCCCCATTCATTCCTTATAACCTAGATGCGTGGGATGGTTATTCGGTGGCACGCGAGATGATTTATGGTATTGCCAATGCTATGCAAAAAAACTTAGTGGTATTGGCAGGCGATACCCATAACGCTTGGGCAAATAATCTAGTCAATGTCAAAGGCGAACCCGTTGGGGTGGAGTTTGCGGTACAGTCAGTGACATCGCCAGGTTTTGAAGAATACTTAGCAACAGTTGACCCAAAACAGTTAGCACTGGGGTTACCTATGCTGATCAAAGGTGGTACGTTAAAATGGTGTGACACCTCTCAGCGCGGTTATATGATTGTGACAGTGACCCCTGAGCAATGCACCAGCGACTGGGTGTTTGTCAGCGATATCACCAAGCCCACTTATTCAAGCAGTATTGGTAAAACAATGCGTGTCAAAGTGGGTGAGCCTTATTTGGTTTAAACAACTTTGACAAAACCCAATAAAAAAGCCGCTAACGTTAGCGGCTTTTTTTGATACATCATTACATATTTGGGTAGTTTGGACCACCACCCCCTTCTGGGGTGACCCATGTGATGTTTTGTGAAGGGTCTTTGATATCACAAGTTTTACAGTGCACACAGTTTTGTGAGTTGATGACAAATTTTGCGCCGCTGTCACTTTGTACCACTTCATATACCCCTGCTGGGCAATAACGCTGTGCAGGCTCAGCAAAGATTTTGAGGTTACGCTTAATTGGCACCTCTGGATCGGTTAACTTCAAGTGACAAGGTTGATCTTCAGCGTGGTTGGTATTGGAGATAAACACGGAAGATAATTTATCAAAGGTCAGCTTACCATCAGGCTTTGGATACTCAGGGATATAAGCGTGGTCTGCGCGCTCAAGCACATCGTAGTCTGGCATTCTATCACGAATAGTCAGTGGCATTTTACCCTTAAATATATTTTGCTCTAGGAAGTTGAACGCACCGCCCATCCAGATACCCATGCGGTGCATCGCATTTGCGAAGTTACGCGCTTGGTACATGTCGTTGTAGAGCCATGATGCTTTGAATTTTTGCTCATAGGTTGGCACTTCGTCATGTTGACGACCGGCAGCAATCGCTTCATACACGGCTTCCGCGGCTAACATACCTGACTTAATGGCGGTATGAGTACCTTTGATTTTTGCTGGGTTTAGGAAACCTGCATCGTCCCCCACTAACACACCACCGGCAAAATATAGTTTTGGTAATGAGTTTAAACCGCCTTTGGTCAAGGCACGCGCACCGTAAGATAAGCGTTTACCGCCTTCTAAAATATTGCGAATGAGCGGGTGGGTTTTTAGACGTTGTAACTCATCAAATGGCGATAGGTAAGGGTTGTGATAAGACAAGTCAATCACCATACCAAATGACACTTGGTTGTTTTCGTCAAAATATAACCACCAACCACCGTTACTATGCGTCTCGCTAAGTGGCCAACCTGAACCGTGCAGCACCATGCCTTCTTGGTGTTTGGCAGGGTCAATTTCCCAAAGCTCTTTTAAGCCAATACCGTAATGCTGCGGGTCTTTGCCTTCTGATAGGTTAAAACGGCTGATTAAGCGTTTACCTAAGTGACCACGGCACCCTTCAGCAAAAATGGTGTATTTTGCCAGTAGCTCATAGCCTGGCTCATAGCCTGATTTTGGTTGACCTTCGGCATTGACGCCCATGTCACCCGTCAATACGCCACGGACAGAACCATCTTCGTTGTACAGAATTTCAGCGGCAGAAAAACCTGGGAACATCATCACTTCAAGCTCTTCGGCTTGGGTGGCTAACCAACGTACAAGGTTACCCAATGAGATAATGTAGTTGCCATGGTTGTGCATCAAGCTTGGGACGATTTTTTCTGGCAATTCGCGGTATTTGGTCTCATTTTTGAGCATGTAGACGCGGTCACCTTTGGTTTGCACGCGAACGGGCGCACCTTTTTCTTTCCAATCAGGAATCAGTTCAGTCAGTGCATTAGGCTCCATGACCGCACCTGATAAGATATGGGCACCAAATTCTGAGCCTTTTTCAACGATACACACGCTAAAATCAGGATTGCCAGCAGCAATGGCAAGTTGACGTAGACGAATTGCCGCAGATAGACCTGAAGGTCCGCCACCCACGATAACTACGTCAAACTCCATTTGCTCGCGTTCGATGTCTTGCATACAAACTCCTTAGAAAAATAAAATTCAGTGATGACAACTTACTTAAACTTGTGCGCATTGGGTTAAACAATGCGCTTCTTCAGCTTACATCTGACAGCCTATCATAAGTTGCATCACGATGATTTTTGCAAGGCTAGTGATTGGGAAGGTTAGCCTTTGATTATCAGTTCATCAAATAATTGCTGGCGCAGGCTGGCAATGTTATCAATGGTTTTCTTGATTTTAACATATAATGAATCGTTATATGAATTCAGAAAAAATACTACTTAGTATAATAGATTAACCCTTTAACCACCTAATATTTTTGCAGGAGAAAATGACTGCTGGGCTTAATTTATCGCATCCAATCTGACTTGTCTTATGCTATCTGTCACCTTTATATACAATAAATCGACACAGGTACTAACAGCGACTATTTGAAACCCAGCGTTGAATTGACTACTATGTACCACAAAGTGATGTCAACACAGCGCATCATGGCATTCATAAACCCATACAATCCTCTAAATCCTAATCTAAATAAAAACTACCATAATATGAGCTATAAAATGACTAATACTGATACTAATAATGTAGCATCTAAACCCAGTTTTAATATTAATTTTGATACTAGCTTTGATATAAGCGAGCTAAGCCAACAAATCGAGCAATCGGTTACTTCGCAAGCCGTAGCAGCCGCAAATCATCCGACACGCCAAATTCCACCGCTTGAAAAATGGCAACCCAAACTCAGCGGTGCGATGGATATGGTGGTCAAAGCCAATGGCGAGTGGTGGCATGAAGGCAGTCAAATCACCCGTCCACTACTCATTGATCTGTTTGCCAAAGTGTTGTGGTCAGAGGTTGATGACAACCACCACATTGAGTATTTTTTAAAAACCCCTGTTGAAAAATGGCAAATCCAAGTAGAAGACGTGCCACTGCTAGTGAATCAAGTGGACGTCATTAACAAGCAATTTGGCGCTACTAGCAAACCGGTGTTGCAGTTCACCACCACGCAAGGCGATGTGGTGATTGCTGACGAGCAGCATCCGATTCGTTTGGGTCTGCCATTTACCCATGCTAGCCATCATGATGCTGGTTTACAGCAAAAACAAGCCAGCCAGCCTTATCTGTTAGTGCGGCAAAATGGTGACTCAGCGCTATACGGACTCATTCATCGCAATGTGTTTTACCATTTGATTAAGTTGGGTGAGTTGGCAGAGGGTGAAGAGGGGACGTCATTGATTTTGCACAGTGGTGATAGCACTTTTACCTTGACGATGACCCTCTAACCAGCCGCTTTAGCCAAATTTTGATAGCTTGTGAACCAGCAAGGTGACGAATTTGCTGTCAAATTCAGCAACTGCATTTTTTTGTAGTGAGCGTCTAAAAATTGGTATAAGATAGTGGTCTATTTTATGGGTACAGTTATTTTGCGGTTTAAAATAGCAACACCCTGCGAGTTGGACTGATTAGGCTATGGTAGAGTTAGCAAGCGCGCCGATAGGCGTATTTGATTCTGGGTTGGGCGGATTGTCGGTATTGACCCATTTGCAGCGACGCTTGCCATTTGAACGTTATATCTATCTTGCCGATACCCTGCATGTACCCTATGGCTCACGCAGTGAAGTACAGATTCGTGAACTTACCTTGCAGGCAGTGGACTGGCTACACTCGCAAGGCTGTAAACTTATTGTGATAGCTTGCAATAGTGCCTCTGCGCATGGATTACAGGCGGCAAGGCGGCAGTATCCTCAAGTGCCGATTGTCGGCTTAGTCCCTGCATTAAAACCTGCGGTGATGCAGTCGGTCACCAAGCAAGTCGCGGTGTTGGCAACCCCAGCGACCTTGCACGGGTATTTACTCAATGAAGTTATTGAACAAGTCGCTAAACCGCAGCAAGTGACTGTGCACAAATATAGCTTTAACAGCCTAGTGCCTTGGGTAGAGTTGGGTATGCCAAGCCATCACCCAGCGGTGACTGATTTAGATCACTTGCTAAGTGAGTTACAGGCTAAAAAGGTAGACCAATTGGTACTGGGCTGTACCCATTTTCCTTTTTTTAAAGCCTATTTGGCACAGCGTATCGACGAGCTGATGACTCACCAAGCTATGGGGCAAGTGTCATTGATTGATTCGGGGGATGCCATTGCCAAACGGGTGCATGATTTGCTTGAGCAAGCCAATCAGCTTGCCTCTCATAAAGAGCGACCACGGTTACAGTTTTATGCCACCGCCAACTTACCCACTACTAAGCAGGCCGCAACGCGTTTGTTGCAGCGGTTTTTGCCAGAGTTGGGGATTGATTTTTTTACCTTGTGTGTGACTCAACATCGTGCAGTGAATTGAGCTTGTTGGTTAGTTAGCATGGCTTTTTACCCTTTTAGTTTTTAACGATTTAGCTTTTAACGATTGAGCTTTTAATCCTTTACCTTTTTTAATTAATTGCGTTCATTAGAGCGTTATGGAGAAGATAGCATGTCTCAAAAGAAACGTTATCATATTCATATCTCTTTGGTGAGAAATGAAAATGTCAACTTAGAGAATGCCCTAGAGTATGCGCTATCGACGGATTATTTTTTGACTTGGGATTTGCTTGCGACCCATACCAATTTTGTTGAATACAGCCGCCAACAAATTGACCAATGTGATTATATGATTTTTATTTTGGGCAATGATTACGGTCATTTAAGCCTATCAGGTGTCAGTTATCTGCACTTATCTTATATCTATGCGTCTTCAAAACGTGTGCCGATGATTGCGTTAGTCAATACCCAGCCGAGCCAACATGAGCTATTACGTCAACGGTTGGATCTGTTTAATTTGGTGATTAAAGAACAAGGTTCGCGGGCCATTCATTTCGATCAGACCCAGGATGGTGTGCCCGACTGTGTGCGAATGCTTGAGGAAATCAAAGACAAGTTTCCGCGATCAGGTTGGGTCAAAGACACCCTTCCATTAAGGGCGTTACCGACAGGCGCTAGTGGCGATTTGAAGTCGGTTTTTGTCTCGGATAGATTTCATATCCGTAATAGCGTGCAACCCGGCTTAACTGCCAGTAGTCTAGAGCGCGATCAAAAGCCGCCTGAACTTGAAGTTAGACCCACCCAAGTCACGCCAAAAGCGCTCAATGAAGCGTTATTGGTCAATTACACCGCACACGCGTTTGAAGGCGGCAACTTGCGAGAAATCAGCGCGGCTTATACATTTAGCTGGGGCAATATTGTGCAAATGCTACAAGCACTACCGCAGCCGTTTACCAGTAATATGATGTTGACCCAAATTAATGATGCCCTCAAAGATGCTGCAATGGCAGAAGCGCTCAAAATCTCACCCAATATCCATGCGGTCTCGCGCTGTCAAATCAGTAGTATCGATTATCAATGGATAAAAAGCCAACTGGTGAAAAAACGATGGTTGTTCTCGGTCAAAGAAGGGCAAAGTATCCGCGAGCTGTGGCAGATTAACATCATTGTACAAGCTTAATCCATCGTTTCTAACACGCCTTTTTTATGGTTTTATGCGCGTTTTACCCAAGTATTTTATATCAGCTTTGACCAAGCCATGATTTACTCATGTCATGATAATGTTATACAGACCTGCTAACTAGCGTCACATTTGTTTGTGTTATGATAATCTCACAGCATACATAACGATAACATTGAGAATAAAAAGAGGATAAAATTATGAGCAATCATGTGACCCAACAAGCGGAAGATCTTGAAAACAAAATCAACCAACTTGAAGATACCATGCACGAAGCACAGCAGTTTCGCACCCTCGAAGAGCAAGTCGAAGACATGAAACGCCGTGGTATCAACCCACGCGATAACTTCAAAAAGTGGGATGAAGACGAAGAGGACAATTGGGGCAGCAATTCAAAAGGCGAAGTCAAACCGATCCAAATGGATGATGGTGAAGAGCCCACCCCGCCACCTATTGTATAAGGTTGTCCCATGTGGGGATATTAACAAAACCCTGTCACTATCAACAAAAAACCCTTAATCTCAGCATTAAGGGTTTTTTATTGGGTAATGAAAAATTGATGAACATTGTAGATGACTACGGCTTAAATAACTCAGGTTTAAATCATTTAAGGTTTAATGCCTAACACTGAAACACTAAGGTTTCAATGACTAGGGCGTTGTCACCCCACCTTGCCCATTGTCGATACGATAGTAACTCGTGCGCCCATTGGCGTCGCGTACCACTTTAGTCGGCGTGGCAGTAATCGTTGAATTCGGTACAGACTGGTATCGAACGGGCGTTTGGGTCGGGTATTGGTTTGGGTACTGAGCATTGCCTATTGGCTGAGTCATTAGCATACGGTAGAGTTTCATACCCGCACGACCATCAGGGTTGACACCTTGCTGACGCTGAAAATCTTGAATGGCATAGCGCGTTTTATCGCCAATCATGCCATCAGCTTGACCAATATCATACCCACGATTAAGCAGTGCTTGCTGGATTTCACGGGCTTGACGGCGACTAATACCGGCATCATCCGTGGGCCAAGGTGTGACAAAGCCGACGTTGCTAGTACGGTTTTGGCTAATCATATCGGACAAATGCGCAATCGCTAGCGCGTAGTTCTCTGACGCATTGTAACTATAAAACGCATCGAAGTTTTTACCCACTAAGAACGCAGGACCTTTGCTACCTGCAGGTAATAACAAACCTGCACTATCAAGGCTAGAGGGTAGCGGCTGACCATTGGCAAGGGTCAGACCTTGACTGCGCCAGTAGCTCATCGGTTTTTTGGCTTTGCGGTTGCTATCTGCCCAAAACCCTGCGGGCAGCTTGACCTCAAATCCCCAAGGCTCGCCCGTGCGATAACCTGCTTTATCCAAGAAATTGGCCGTTGACGCGAGCGCATCAGCTTGGCTGTTGACCAAATCTTTACGTCCATCACCATCAAAATCTTGCGCCAAGCGTAAGAAGGTACTTGGCATAAACTGGGTTTGCCCAAACGCCCCTGCCCATGAGCCAGTCATATCATCACGGCGGATGTCACCATTTTGCAAGATACGCAGCGCGTTGGCGTATTCCGTGCGAAAGTACGACTGACGACGGTCAAAGCAAGACAAGGTCGCTAACGACTGGATTAAATCTTTTTTACCCAGCTGCTTACCAAAGTTTGACTCTACTCCCCAGACGCCGAGTACATCCGTTCCTTTCACGCCATAGCGCTGCTCGATGCGGTTTAGCGTGCTTTGCAGTTGGTTTTTGGCATTAATACCATCTTGCACACGTTCTTCATCGACCAGACCTGAGAGATAGTCCCACACTTCTTTTTGAAACTCAGGTTGATAGTTGAGCGAGACAATCACACTAGGGTCAGGCTCAGTTGGGCGATATTGTTCTAAAGTGCTGGCTACACCGCGAAAGGTGCTGCTGTTTTTGAGATTGGATAAACACTGTTGAAACTGGGCATTGCTAAGATTAGGCGGTGTCGGTGCGGCATTGGCTTGGCTAATCATCGCCACGCCTGCCAGCGCCATAAAAATCGGAAGTAAACGCATAACAAACCTTGAATAGTGACAGATAAAAACATCAACAAACGGGATGAATTTTGACTGATTCAAGGGTATAAAAAAAGCCCACTTAGTGAAAGGAGTAAATGCATTTAATTACATTTTTTCACATTGGGTGATAAAGCGTTAATTTTTGCACGGTTATAGTAAGTCCAATTATTTAACGCGAAAAAATTGGGCATTAACGGTGTAAAGCCCAATTTTGAAAGCATTAATATAGTATCAACATGGTATCGATACGGGTCATTGTTCAATCATAAAACCGCTAAAATATTGTTTAAGCTTGGCAAGCTTGGGCGGAATCACAAAATTGCAATAGCTTTGGGTCGGGTTGTTGGCGTAATAATCTTGGTGATAGTCCTCGGCAACGAAAAACTGCGCAGCAGGATGCACTTCGGTCACCACCTTGATGCCTTGCTCATCACGAAGCTCACCAATCACACGGTCAATGGTCGGTTTTTGCTGCGCTTCATCGGTGTAAAACACCACAGAGGCATATTGTCTGCCGACATCATTACCTTGACGGTCTTGTGTCGTTGGATCATGGGTGGCAAAGAAAATATCCAATACCGTCTCAAGCGGAATAATGGTCTCATCAAAATCGACTTTAATCACTTCGACATGACCGGTATCGCCGCCACAGACGGCTTTGTAGTTGGCGCTTACTTCATCACCGCCCATATAGCCTGATGTGACATCGGTCACACCTTTGACATGACTAAATACGGATTCGGTACACCAAAAACAGCCACCGCCTAAAATAATCGTTTGCATAATAGTACCTTTTTATGGTTATTTCATTGGTTTGATATAAGGGTTAAAATAAATTATTAAAAGTAAAACGGGTGAAAATGTTAGAATAGCAAAGTTTACTCGCCATTCAAGTTAGGCAATGTAAACCAAGTTTCCGCTATTTAAAAACCTGACAGTTTAAGCGTTTCTTAAGCGTTCCTTAAGCATTTTATTGTTGAAGCGATCATAAAACTGTCAGCGATACTAAGTCAGCGATACTGAGTCTTAGTAACGCTCAATCAGCCATAGTGAGTCAGCCGCATGAGTCAGCCCCAAGCCAAACCACCCCACGATACCTTATTTACCACGCCGCTAGATGCCAATGCGCGGTTTAGCTTTGATGAGCAAGTGGTGGCTTGTTTTCCCGATATGATTCGTCGTAGTGTGCCTGGCTATGGGCAGATGCTCGCCATGTTGCCGATTTTTGCCAAACGCCATTGCCAGTTTCGCCAAACCAATAGCGACGGCAATAAAGTCAGCCGCGTCTATGACTTGGGCTGTTCACTCGGGGCGGTGAGTTTTGCGCTCGCAGGCGAGTTTGCGCCGCAAGATCTGCAAATCAAAGCCATTGATATCTCAGAGCCGATGATTGCCAAAGCGCAAAGTGTACTGATACCGCATTATCCTGAGCATGATATCGAGCTGATTTGCGCTGATGTGTGTGAGGTGGCGTTTGAGCGGTGCGATATGATTGTGCTTAATTTAACCTTGCAGTTTTTATCTCCTGACAAGCGCGAGCAGTTACTCAAACGCTGTTATGATGCGTTGGTTGAAGGCGGTATTTTGATTTTGACTGAAAAAACCCACTTGCTCGATGAAGCGGACGATGCCTGGCGCGTTGAGCGGTATTATGATTTTAAACGCGCCAATGGCTATAGTGAGATGGAAATCAGTGGTAAACGCAATGCACTGGAGAATGTACTTATCACCGATACCCTCGATTTTCATCATCAGCGGCTAGCAACAGTGGGGTTTGACCGCCATTTGACGTGGTTTCAGTTTTTAAACTTTGCGTCGATTATTGCGTTTAAGTGATGATTGCCCTTAAACAATAAAAACCTGTCATTGCTAAAAGAGTCAACCATGAATGCTACCATCAAAACTGCCGAAACCGACGTCTATCTTACCTTGCTGCAATTGGCGGAAAAATACCCAGTTGCCAATGAATGGCTTGCCCAGTTGCCCAACTGGCTGGCTACTATCAAAGACAAATCACGCTACGCCCATGCGCCATTTTATCAATCGCTTATTGAGCGCTTGCCCGTGGTTGACAACGTGCAAGTAGACTTAAATCAACCCTGTATCACCGCAGCGTTTGACTGGCAAGACAGTGAATACAAAAAAACCCATGCGCTACTCAAACGTTTGATGCCGTGGCGCAAAGGCGGTTTTTTACTGGGCGGAGGTGACCTGCAAATCCATATTGATACCGAATGGCGCAGTGACTGGAAATGGGATAGGGTGTTGCCACATATCAGCCCACTTCACGGCAAACGCGTGCTAGACGTGGGTGGCGGTTCGGGTTATCACGGCTGGCGTATGGCGGGCGCAGGGGCAAGCACGGTGATTGTGATTGACCCATCGTGTCTGTTTTATCACCAGTTTATGGCGATTCGCCATTTTGTGGGGCAGGCTGACCGTAACGATTTTGGACGCAACAGGGTGCACTATGTGCCTGTACCACTTGAAGCCTTGCCCAATCCTAGCTTGACTAGCGGGCAAGCAGGTCTGTTTCATACCGTGTTTAGTATGGGCGTTCTGTATCACCGCGCGTCACCGTTTGAGCATCTTGAGCAATTATACAATCAGCTAGCAAAAGGCGGAGAATTGGTACTAGAAACCCTAGTGATTGAAGGGGATGCGACATCCGTGTTAGTGCCAAGCGAGCGCTATGCACAGATGAATAACGTGTATTTTATCCCCTCGGTTGCGGCACTGTCGCTATGGCTGTACAAAGTAGGCTTTGTGGCGGTGCGCTGTGTCGATGTGGATGTGACATCGACGGATGAACAACGCAAAACCGACTGGATGGATTATCAATCTTTAAGCGATTTTCTTGACCCCAATGATAGCAGCAAAACCATCGAGGGCTATCAACGCCCGACCCGTGCGGTGATGATAGCCAAACGACCGTAACGGTAACATGAACAAGTAACATGGGTAGTGCGGTTTGGGGTAATGGCGTTTTAGGCTAGCAAGGTTTAGAGCCGGGTAGTTTAAAGCGTCCTACTAAAATACCACTCCAAGACCATTTTGATAAGAAAGCCAAAAAAACCGCCGCCCAGTGCCAAAAAAATCCAAAATGTGCCTTGCTTGCCTGCATTGTTTTTCTTTGAAATATCGTACATGATAAAAAATAAAAACGCGATAAAGATAGGCAGCAGCACATACATGCCAAGTTTGGTGATTAACTCACTAGAGACTAAAACAAACATGTTATTATCCTATGATTGTCATCAGACATTACAAAATTTTAGCCCGTATTATACGCCAAAAAACCGCGTTTCCTTGTAATGGCATGTATCTTTTGACAGGATTATAATGAAAAAGCCATCAAAAATTGGTATATTGAACGCCAAAATCAATCTCCCTCGATTGTGAGCGAGTGATAGCCTCAAATCGATGGTGATTCATTGATTTATCGTGCTTTTTTAGCTATCAATCCTGCAACAAAACCTGTGAGCCAACAAAGAGAATTTCCATGTCAGAACAACAACCCGTCATTTCGCAAGCCTTAGCATTAGTGGTGGAATCACTAAAACAACAGCAAATTTTGCCAATCGATTGGGTTGATAACAGTACCATCAGCCGCACCAAAGACCAAGCGCACGGCGATTTTGCTAGTAACCTTGCCATGATAGCTGCCAAGACTGCCAAGAAAAACCCGCGTGAACTGGCGCAAACCATCGTGGCGATGTTGCCTGCCTCGGACATGATTAGCAAAGTTGAGATTGCAGGACCGGGGTTTATTAACTTTTTCTTAGATGATAACGCGCGTTTTGCTATCTTAGACACCATTATGGAGCAAAAAGGCGACTTTGGTACATCCGAAGAATTTGCCGGTCAAAAAATCCAAGTTGAGTTTGTCTCTGCCAACCCAACCTCAAGCCTACACGTGGGTCACGGTCGAGGCGCTGCGTTTGGCATGAGCGTGGCCAATTTACTAGAGGCGGTTGGCTACCAAGTCGGGCGGGAATATTATGTCAATGATGCGGGTCGTCAGATGGATATTTTGGCAACCAGTACCTATTTGCGCTACCTTGAGCTGTGCGGTGAGCCAATTGTATTTCCCACCAATGCCTACCAAGGCGATTATGTCAAAGATATTGCCAAACCCATCAAAAAACAGCATGGCGATAGCCTAAAAACCGCTTGGGAACATATGCTACTCAATGTACCTGCCGATGCCCAGTACCAAATCGATGCCAACGGCGAAAAAGTATGTGTCTCAGGTGATAAAGAAGCCCATATTGACGGGCTGATTGCCAATGCCAAAGCCAATTTGGGCGATAATTATCAGATTTTTCATGAAGCCGCACTTAGTACCATTTTGGCAGATATCCAAGATGATTTGGCGGATTTTAACGTCCATTTTGACCAATGGTTTAGCGAAAAATCAATCCAAGATGCCATTGTGCCTGCTTTAGAGTTATTAGAGCAGCGGGGGTTTTTATACCAAAAAGACGGTAATTTGTGGTTTAAATCCACCGAATTTGGCGATGAAAAAGACCGTGTTGTCCGCCGTGCCAATGGCCAATTTACTTATTTTGCCTCGGATATCGCCTACCACAAAGACAAGCTTGACCGCGGCTATGACAAAATTATTGATGTATGGGGCTCAGACCACCACGGCTACATCAAACGCGTGAAAGCGGCATTGACGGCGATGGGCTACGATGCCCAGCGTATGGATGTGATTTTGGTGCAGTTTGTCACCCTATGGCGTGGTACAGAGCAAATCCAGATGTCATCACGCTCAGGTCAGTTTGTGACCTTACGTGAGCTGCGTCAAGAAGTCGGCAATGATGCCGCGCGCTTTTATTATGTCGCGCGTAAACCAGAACAGCACATTGACTTTGACTTAGAACTTGCCAAATCCCATACCAAAGATAATGCGGTATATTATATTCAATATGCGCATGCGCGTATTTGCCGTGTGCTTGAGCGTACTGAAGAGCGCGGTATCAAGGTCGATGACAAAGCCGGCAAAGCCCACCAGCATCTGTTGACCCAATCTGTCGAAACGGATTTATTGAGCTTGCTGGCTTCTTACCCTGAAGTGCTACGCCGTGCTGCGGTCAACTATGAGCCGCATTTATTGACCAATTACCTCAAAGATTTGGCAAGTTTGTTCCACGGTTGGTACAACGATAACCGTATCTTACCCAAAGATGGCGAAACCCCAACCCAAGATGAGCTTGACTTGATGCAGGCGCGTCTGCGGTTATCAAAGTCAGTACGCCAAGTGATTCAAAATGGCTTAATTTTGCTCGGATTAACGGCACCAACCAGTATGTGATATGATTAAGATACGCTAAAAACGCGGTAATATTACCGTATCCCATGTCGTAGGAGATGATGATGGCAAGACCCAAAGGAGCGACCCCGCGTAAAGCGCCAAGCACGATGTCGTTTTTTGCTGCCATGTTGGTGGGCATGATATTGACCGTGGGGATTGGTCTGTTTGTTTATTTGTGGAATCCATTTAACCAAGGCAAAACCACAAGCGACGAAGCGCCGATGGTGCAGCCAAAGGTGCAAGACAAACCCAAAACCAATAACTACGAGTTCTATGACTTACTCAAAGAACAGCAGGTCAGTGCAGTCCCCGATGAGGCTGCTGCTAGTCAGCCAGTCTCGGCGCAGCCTGATGTGGTGTTGACCCAGGCTGACAGCACCAGTGCGACCAAATCAGCGAATGTCAGCGTGGTCGATAATCCGTTGTTGTCTGATGATAACGGAACCAAACCACGCACTTCAGCCAACAATAGTACGATAGATACCAGCACCGCTGCCGATGACAAAAGCAGTGCCGATGCCATTGTCATTGGTAATGAGGAGCCTACGCGGACTTATATCTTGCAAATCAATAGCTTTGACAATGCCGATGATGCGGATAAACGCCGTGCTGAAGTGCTAATGGCGGGGGTGGATGCCCAAATCGTCAAAAAACGCTTAAATAATGACCAAACCGTCTATCAAGTCATCTCTCGCGCCATGAGTAGCCCAGAGATGGCGGCACAAGCCCAACGCCAACTACAAAATAGCCGCATTGATTCACTGATTGTCGAGCAGCGTCGCTAGGCTGATTTGCATGTAAAAAAACCGTGTTATCGCAACACGGTTTTTTATTGTTGGGTAGAATTAAGCTTTTTTACGACTAAATTTGCGTTGCTTTTTGTTTTGCAGTTCAGTCAAGGTGCGTTTGATCTCTTCATCAGTCAGTTGTGAAATTTGCTGTAAGATATGCATCACGTCCATATTAAGGATAAATCGCGCGCTTTTTGCCATGGTATGAATGCGAGCATCAAACTCAATCACCCCACTAGCCGACACCGTAATATAGCCTAGACGCTCGAGCGCATCCATAAAGCTAGTAAACAAGGCACGGTCAAAAAAATCTGGCATATCATCTTCGTATAGCACGGATAGACGCTGACCGAGCAGATGACCCAAATCAATCACTTGATCTTTGGTAAGTTTGCCTGAGCCTTGCTGACTCAGCAGCGCAAGTACCATAAAGTAGCGCTCTAGACTTTGCTCGACTGAGTTGGCAAGCACTGTCAACTGCTGATAGCTACGGGTATTCGGCTCTGGCGTGGTCAGGATGCGATGACCGTCCGCATTCACCCCTTTGTCCACGATGATGTTTTCTTCGACCAAAGTATCAATATGCTCACGCAAAGTGTCATTTAGGGTGCGCAGGGGGTATTTCAAAAACAACTCTGCTTGCAAGAAGGGATACATGATACCCACCACCCGCTCAATCGTGTTTAGGCTCATGGTGCCATTACGCTGTATCAATGAGGCACACAGTGACGCGATGATATAAATATGCAAAATATTGTTGCGAAAATAGCTCAGTAGCGGCGCTTGACCGTCCGCAATACGAATCAAGTCACCGAGCACATGTGGGGTGCGCTCGATGAGTTTAAGCTTGACACCATAGTTAATAATGGCTTCTGGGCTTTGCTGGGTGATTGATACATCATCATCATACGGGATTTTTTCTGCGATACGTTGATACAGCGCCAACTGTTCACGACAGCTTTGCTCATCGAGTGCGCCATGCGGCGTGTCGAGCAGTACCAAAGATAGCAAAGTCACTGGATTAAGCACCGCAGAGCGGTTGATACGCTGCATGATTTTGATGCCCAAATTGTCAATCATGTGGGTGACATTGGCGGGCATATCACTATCGGTACGGTCTTTGGGTAGGGTATTTGGGGCAACGTCAAATTTTTTCATAAAATCAGCCAGATAAAGCGGCTGACCAAAACTGACGTGCACATGACCGAAGATACGCTCGATTTTTCGGCTGGCTTTTAATAGACCTAGTAGCGACTCAGATTCTTTGGGTTTACCTTTAAGCTCACCCACATAAGTGCCGCCTTCCATAATGCGTTCATAACCGATGTAGGTCGGGATAAAGACAATCGGTTTGCCCGCTTGGCGTAGATGGCTTTGTACCGTCATCGCTAGCATTCCTTTTTTGGGCGGCAACAAGCGACCTGAGCGCGAGCGACCACCTTCAATGAAGTACTCAATCGGCGTGTTGCGCATCAGCATACTATGCACGTATTCACGAAACACCGCAGAGTAAAGCGGATTGCCTTTAAAACTGCGACGCATAAAGAAAGCGCCGCCATTGCGTAATATTTGACCTAGCACGGGGATGTTTAGGTTCTCGCCTGCGGCAACGTAGGGCACCCGTAACCCACGTTTATAAATTACGTATGACAGCAACAGATAGTCCATGTGACTGCGGTGGCAAGGCACATAGATGATTTCATGGTCGGATGCCAGTTGGCGTACCCGCTCAAAGTGCGCCACCTCAACCCCGTCATACAACTGTGTCCATAGCCAGGTCAAAAATCGGTCAAAAAAGCGCACGGTTGCATACGAGTAATCACTGGCAATCTCGTTCAAATACCCACGCGCCAGTTTTCGGCTTTTGGCGAGTTCACGCGAGTTTTCTTTGCTATCGACATTCACGGCATGCTGAATAGCAGGCGTATACAGAATTTTATCGACCACATTGCGACGGTCTGATAAGTCAGGACCTAAGATGGCTTCTTGTTGTTTATCTAGATAACCTTCTAAACGCTGCTGTACCCGTGCAGTGATGGTGTGTAAATGATGGCGGTCGTTACTAGCAGTATCAGTGGGTGCCACGCTATCGGCTTGCAGCGCAGGGTTTTTGCTAATCTCATCTTCGATAATGCCACGCAGATCTTTGGGTGAGTGAAACTGCACATAGGTATCCCGCCCTTTGACCCCGATATTAAATAGCTGTTTGCTGATACTTGGTACTTGCCATTCATCAGCCGTGAGGAGGTTAAACAGCGAATCTTCTTTTTCTGGCGCGCGACCCCACAAGATAGTGACAGGGATAAAATCAATGTGTATCGTTGGGTATCGCTCGACGGCTTCAATCAAACGTAGTAGGCGAGGTGAAAATACGGCGCTGTTATCAGACAGTTTTTCTGTTTTATGATGATGCAAAAAAATCATTGCGGTATTTTCATCAATACCATGCGCCCGATCGATGACATTGGCTAGGGCAGGGGGTAGGTCATATTGTTTGGTTTCTAGGTCAATTAAAATACTATTGCTACGAGAATACTCTTTGAGCACATAAAAGGTGAGTCGCTGGCTTGAGGTATCGCTATCGCTTGCTGGCGGTAGCTTATCATCGCTAACCTGGTTCCTGGCTTCGCTAATATTGGGGATGTCGCCGATAAGTTTGGATTTGACGGCGAGTCCCAATAGTTTGCCAGAGACTTGTCGGTATAGATTTTTTAACAGCGGGGTCGCAGCAGGATGGGTACCTTTGCTGTTCGCTTCGGTAGTGCCTGAATTTTTCCCTACGTGATTCATAGTATGCCTAGTGATTGCGTGAGTTTTTCGTAAGTTTTTTAAAGATAAATACAAGGTTTAAAATATGTCTTATCATGCCATAGATTGATGAATTTCTAAACCTTATCACTCAAAAATTCTTGTATAATGAGTGACTTTAATCCATTTTATCTACCCAAAATAACTTTAATCATAAGAGTGTCTATGGCAAGCCAGCAAGATATAAACCATACCCATACCATTGATATCACTCACCAACCCCAGGTGCCCGTAACAGCCGTAACGCAGCAGCTTGAGCAGCAAGCGAGTTGGCAGCAATTAGTCACGCAGTTATTGGAAACCTTAACCCTCGTACCGTATCAAGACAGTGTATTTATTGGGCAAAGCCACGACTATGTCGGTGCGCGTATTTTTGGCGGGCAAGTACTGGGACAAGCATTGATGGCAGCCAGCCATACCGTGGAGCATGCAAAACCTTGCCACTCATTTCATGGCTATTTTTTGCGCGGTGGCGATATCAATAAGCCTGTATATTACCAAGTCGAGAAATTACGTGATGGTCGTAGCCTTGCTTCACGTCAAGTGACAGCACGCCAATATGATGACGATAACCAACCGAGCATTATTTTTACCATGATGGCGTCTTTTTCACCGTTTGAAGAAGGGCTTGAGTATCAACAAGCGATGCCAACGTATCCTGCGCCAGATGTGTTGCTGACCGAGCAGCAGCTCAAAGACCAAGTGGTAGGCAAAATACCTGATGCCCTAAAAGCGCGCTTTATGCGCCAGCGTCATATCGAAATCAAGCCAGTACAGCCGCGTGACCCCATTCATCCAAAAATCATGGAACCTAGCCAAGCCAACTGGCTACGTATTCCGCAGCTGGGTAAACAGTCAATTCAAGTGCAACAGGCACTGCTCGCATTTTCTTCTGATTTTTATTTGATTGGTACGGGGCTGATGCCACACGGGATTAGCTTTATGACTAAAGGGTTGCAAGCGGCAAGTATCGACCATAGTATGCATTTTCACCGCCCATTTGATATGAATGATTGGTTACTCTACAACATGTGGTGCGATACCACGTCACAGTCAAAAAGCCTAAACCACGGTCAATTTTGGCAAAATGGCAAATTGGTCGCCACAACCCAGCAGCAAGGGCTAATGCGACTGCGCTAGTGATTCAATAATTTTTACCTTGTATTAAACAGTAACCGTATGAGAGAGAAAAATATGTCCAATCCCCCAATTAGTGATGCCACTCGCCATGACATCGCCCAACAAGACAATCACCCATTAAAAGGCTTTGCTGTTATCTATGAGCAAAAAGTGGAATGGGGCGATATGGATGCGTTCAATCACGTCAATAACGTGGTGTATTACAATTATGCCCAGCGCGCACGTATCCACTACCTTCAACAAGTTGATATGTTTAACTTAAAAACTTACACCGTGCTCGCTTCGTCATCTTGCCAATATTTAAATTCGGTCACTTTCCCCGATGTGCTTTGGATTGGCATTCGTGCCAAAAAAATAGGCAATACCAGTCTGACCCATGACTATGTTTACTTTAGCACTGCCCAGCAAAAAGTCGTCGCTACCGCATCGTCCGTCATTGTGTTTTTTGACCAAACCGGCAAAAATAAACAACCGATTTCTGATGGTCAGCGCCAACAACTTGCCGAGTTAGAAAGTCATACGGTTTAAAAGTTATAGTGTTTAACTATTACTAAAATTGTTAAAAAAGCCACAAGTTGCAATGCTCGTGGCTTTTTTTGTTTGATAAATTGCTATCTCGTAAATCACGCTTTGTGGTCTGGGTTAGCAACGGTTTCCACCAAGTTTAGGTCAAATCCTGATAACGCGTTGAATTTGAGCGGTGATGACAGCAAACGCATATCACGCACGCCCAAATAACGTAAAATCTGTGAGCCAACCCCAATGCTGCGGTAGGGTTGGTGTTTAAGCGGTGAATTGGGTTTGTCAGCCATAAAGTTATCGAGTGCTTCGCCTATATCAATCGCTTGCTGATGCCCAATCCAGACAAACACGCCACGCTCTGATTGGCTAATTTCTTTGAGTGAGGCATGGATATCCCAGTTACTCTTACCGCTGTTGGGTAGCTGCACGGTGAATAAATCGCGCAATGGCTGGAAGCTATGCACCCGCACAGTGCTCACGCCTTCTTGTGGGTTGCCCTTGACCAGTGCCAAATGGGTATCCTCTGAATTTTTTTCTTTAAAACGATAAGCAGTAAACTCACCAAACTCAGTTTGCATAGGATAATTAGCGATGGCTTCTACCGTTTGCTCATTGGCAATACGGTAATTAATCAAATCAGCGATGGTGCCGATTTTTAAGCCATGTTCTTTGGCAAAAATCTCTAGGTCATCACGGCGCGCCATTTCGCCATCTTCTTTGATAATTTCACAAATCACCGCCGCAGGTTCAAGTCCTGCCAAGCGTGTTAGGTCACAGCCGGCTTCAGTATGACCGGCACGGTGTAGCACACCGCCATTTTGTGCCACGATCGGGAATACATGTCCCGGTTGTACGATGTCTTCGGGTTTGGCAGTCGAAGACACCGCTGTTTGGATGGTTCTGGCGCGATCCGCTGCTGAGATACCTGTGGTGACCCCTTCTGCCGCTTCAATCGATACTGTGAAGTTGGTGCTAAATTTAGCGCCATTTTTATCCGACATGAGCGGTAAATTGAGCTGTTCACTGCGGTCAGCAGTGATGGTCAAACACACCAAGCCACGCGCATGGGTAATCATAAAATTAATATCTTCTGGGCGCACATGGGTGGCTGCCATCACCAAGTCGCCTTCGTTTTCACGGTCTTCATCATCCATCAAAACGACCATTTTGCCTGCACGGATGTCATCGATAATTTCTGCCGTTGTATTAAATGCCATAAGAGTGCCTTTGTTAGCGATTTATTGGAATAACATTGATTAAAAAACTGATTGAAAAATAGGGACAGAAAATAAGCGCTATCAGCTAGTATTTTTCAAACTATTGTCCAAACCAACCTTAACAATCACCTCATCAAATTGGGTGAAGCTAGTATGGGCGCCCATTTCTTATTTGCGCGCTATTATAGCATTAACTCAGTGAGTCTAAGCAGCGAAATATTGATAGCCATACGCGTTGGTAGCGCATGCAAATATAAGGTTAGGGTAAATTGGTTGAAAAAATTAACAAAAAGGGGTGATTTTGTATAATTTTTGAGCAAAAATTAAAAAAAACTGGTATATTATTACTTAATAATTAATAAAAATTACATTCTTAATACGTTTTAAAAACGCTATTAAAAAGTCATAGACGTCTAACCGATTTACTTATCTAAGGATCCTGTGATGTCAGTCTTTTATCTTATCTACACGAGCAAAATTACCTTGCAAGCAAGTTTGCATACGATGACGTTGCCTGATATCTATCGTCAGTCATTCGCGTGCAACACCCAGGCAAATGTCAATAGCGTACTATTTCTCAAGCAAGGCAACTTTCTACAATATATGGAAGGTAGTGAGCGCACTATCACCCAGCTATTTGACAAAATCAAAGCCGATAAAAGACACAAAAATATTCACGTTATTGAACAGGGACAGGCGCCCAATGCGCTGTTTGGGCACTGGAAAATGCACTGCATCAATTTAGATAACGTCAACGATATGGATGATATCGATGATATCAGCCCCTTGCTAGGCTATTTTGAAACTGCGCAATTTGATAGCGCCAGTGTACCAAGGTTACTTGCGGATGTAGAAAACTATTATCGTTCGGGCAAATGGCAAAGGCATCAACATACCAACTTTGATAAGGGCAGTTATAACCATGCCAAGCTGCGCCGCTTGGGCTTTAAGCATCGCTATTTTTTGTGGATTCAGCTTGGGTTTTTGTTGGTGTTTTTATTGCTGGTGATATACTGGGTATTACAGAATAGGGTTCATTTGGCTGCGCTAAATCATCCATTGTCTGCTTTGACGGGTTTTTTAGCCGGCGCGCTTTAATCATCGCCCTTCAATGATTGCCCTTTAGTCGCCGCTCTTTAACCACTGTATAAAGGCATATGTTTGCTGTTCTTTGGCATTATCAGCAAAGTCAAACAACCGTGTGCCCATCAAATTATCAGGCAGATACTGCTGTGGGTGGTAATGGTTGGGGTAGTCATGAGGATAGATATAATTGGCGCCATAACCTTCGGCGCGCATCAGCTTGGTGACGCCATTACGCAAATGTAGCGGTACAGGCGATTGGTCATTTTCAGCCAGTCGCATCGCTTTATTGATGGCCTGATAACTAGAATTGGACTTCGGCGATGTCGCCAAATACACCACCACTTGCCCCAAAATAATCCGCGCTTCAGGCATACCGATGCTCTGCACACTTCGCAGTGCGGTATCGGCAAGTAGTAACGCATTGGGATTGGCAAGTCCGATATCTTCACTTGCCAAAATCACCAACCGCCGCGCAATAAAGGCAGGGTCTTCGCCCGCTGTCAGCATCCGCGCCATCCAATACAGTGCCGCATCAGGGTCACTGCCGCGGACTGATTTAATCATCGCTGACACTAGGTCATAATGACCATCACCTGATTTGTCGTAGCGTACCAGGCTTGCACCTGCCACGGCGATGACACTGTCATCAGTCACCACAATCGGTGATTGGCTACCTGGCTTAAAATTGGGGCTCGATTGAATGGCGAGTTCAAGTAAATTTAACGCCTTACGCGCATCGCCTTGCGATAGAGCAAAAATCGCTTGGCTTGATTGTATTTCAATCTTAAATTGTTTAAAAACTACATCATCGTCAATGGCACGTTGTAGTACTTGGCTGATTTCATCTTCGCTCAAGGGGCTGAGCCGATATACTTGGCAACGGGACAATAGCGCATTGTTGACACTAAACGAGGGATTTTCGGTGGTCGCACCAATTAAAGTAATGTCCCCTGACTCAACCGCGCCGAGGAGTGCATCTTGCTGGGCTTTGTTAAACCGATGAATCTCATCGACAAATACCACCGGCGGCTCGCCAAACAAGCCATCATCTTTTGCCAGTACTTCACGCAGTTCTTTCACCCCTGCATTGATAGCCGAGAGCGGGCGAAAAGGACGACCCACCGCATCGGCTAATAGCATGGCTAAGGTGGTTTTGCCGATGCCTGCTTCGCCATGCAAAATAATCGAGGGTAAGTAACCTTGCTCAACAATACGGCGAATCGGTGCATTGGCACCGAGCAAATGGGTTTGTCCGATTACCTCGTCAAGCGATTTTGGGCGGACACGTTGGGCAAGGGGGGTTTGAGCGAGTTGATTCATCATTAAGGTATAAGTTTAACTGGATTACTTAGTCGAAAGTCTTCAGCGATTTCACTATTTTTTAAATTGGGATTGTAGCTAAGTGCGGTACTTATTTGGTAAAAGTAACTGCTTTGGTAAAAGTAACTGCATCAAAAACAACGAGGGTTTTTTAAGAATTTTAGCATGCTTAAATGACAGCGGTAAGCTAACTTGTTTGATTTGTGTGACTACTTGGATTGAGAAATATTTTCACTTTGTTAAATAAAAATAAACAGTAATGATGTGAGGCTTAATGAGCCATATTTTTAAAAAAACTACAATATTGTTAATATGACAAGTGTAGATTGACGGGTCATTTTTTTCTTTTTACAATCTCATACTTTAGTTAATATTCAAACTGACAGTTAGTGCTCACTTTGGTATTTCATTATTATTTAATTAGGCATTATTTAATAAGACATTATTTAACAAGACAGTTTTTTATAAGACAGTTTTTTGGTAATACGGGCATCATAACGGCGACCGCATCAATTACTAGGGTAATTGACGGCTTGCGTGGTTGTTATGTTGCGG
>NZ_DALZSV010000002.1:0-39083 GCF_032014955.1 Moraxella sp. CTOTU47724 | reverse complement strand
AATGCTAGCCCTGCCACCGACGCACCATCAGCAGACACGCCATCGAAAAAAACCGCGACCCGCGCCAATGAAGTCAAAGGTGGCAAAGTAGCTGGGCTCAGCTACGATCCTACTATCAATAATGGGGTGCCTTATCCGCCAAGTTATGGCCTAGATGTGCCCAGTAATTTGACACTGGCACAAGCGCAGCAGTACCTAGTCAAAGTATCACCCAAAGTCGCGGCTGACAATGCGGCAATCGTGAGTAATGAGCTGCGAGCTGAGTCAACCAAAGGCTTAAACAAACCGATTGTGTATCTGGGTGCCAGTGCTACGCATGTACATGTGGATGACAATATAGATACCACGGGCATTAAAAACAACCTAGCCAATCCCATTGACAATGCAGTCAATAACAATATTGGCAGTTTGCCCATCACCTTGCCACTGCCTACCACGCCTGCAGATATCGGTGGCTTAATCACCGACCCGATTCCCAATAGCATCCCTGTCAATATCGGCAAGAACAACACATCAGCCAATATTACGGTGCTATGGTCTGCTTATAACGGACACAAAACCGAAGCAGTGACCAGTTTGCTCAATGGTATGACCGATGAAAGCCGTGCCGATGCTGATTTGTCACTGGATGAACAATACACCACGCTTACCAAACGCTATTTTCAAACCCAGCTTGCCATCATGGCAGCTTATCTACGCGCCGATGCACTCAATGCGATTCGTGCCACCGACCATGCCGCACAGCGCGCACTCGATGTGGGGCTGATTTCAAAAGTCGAGCGTTTGGAAGCCAAAAAAGCCTTAGCCGATGCTGAATACGAAAATAGCAAAGCGCTGAACGATGCTGAGCTTGCCATGACCGCGCTACAGCGATTACTGCGGACGCCGTATTTTATCAAACCGACATCGCCTTTATTTGTATCCACCAAGCCGTTGCCGCCGCTGAGTTATTTTCAGCAGCAGGCTAAAATGCATCACCCAGGGTTTGATAAGGTTGCCGCCAAATACAACCAAGCCAAAGCGCTGCATGAATTTAGTGAATCCGCCTACAAACCCAATGTCACCGTCTTTGGTCGCTCGGAAATCGACGCTGACCCAAATTGGATTGCTGGGGTGTCTGCCAACTGGAAATTGTGGGGTGGGGTAGATCGCCGCATTAGTACCCAATCTAGCCTTGCCAAGCTGCACCAAGCCGAATTTAGCCAAGTCGATGTCAATGATAATATTATGTTGTTGGTAGAAAAAAATTGGCAAACAGTCAACAATGCACGCGATAATTTTATTGCCTTAAATACCAATATTGAACTTGCCAGTGAGATGCTACGCTTTCGTCAGCTCGGCTTTAAAGAAGGCGTCAACACGGCCGTAGAAGTGATGCAAGCCGAAGCGAATTTGGAAAAAGCCAAAACCGAGCAAGCCAAAGCGGCAAATGATTATGTACAGGCAATGGCAGACTTGATGCAAAGCTGCGGTACGCCGCTAGAGTTTAACCGTTATATGCAGGCAGCGGACGTCAAGCTACCCGCGATTTATTTTGAACATCGTAAAAACTAATCAATTATTTTAACCCGTGTCTTTATTTCACCAGTAGGCTTACCGTATGGCTGATCCACAAAACCCAACACCAGACAATGCGATGGACAACGCTAAAGACAACGCTAAAGACAACACTTTGGACAGCGCTGCGGATAATGCGAATGCAGCGATGAACGCTCAAGCTGCCCAAGCTGCTGATGAGCCGCACGCAGAGGACAGCCTGGCAGCCGCTACGACGGATAGCCGTTACATGCCGCCTACCAAAAAACCCAGTAAAATCCGCACCATCATTATAGCTTTGATTATCCTTGGGCTGATTGGACTGGTCGCGTGGGGACTAATCAAAGACAAGCGCGAAACGCGCAGCGCGCCTGTGACCATCCAAGGGCATATGGAAGTAGAGCAAACGCCTGTCGCTGCCAAAGTTGCCGGTCGTATTGCCAATATTTATGTCAAAGAAGGCGATGAAATTAGCGTCGGCACACGCCTGATTGATATGGATAGCCCGGAAATCAATGCCAAGGTCGAACAAGCACAAGCAGGCAAAGAGTTAGCCCAAAGTCAACTGGACAAAGCCAACAATGGCGCAAGACCGCAAGAGATTGAAATGGCAAAATACCAGTACGATGTTGCCCAATCCGCGGCTGACCTTGCCAAAGTCACCTACGAACGTATCAACCGACTCGCAGCAGAAGGCTTGATGTCACGGCAAAAACGTGACGAAGCCTATACCAACTATGTCGCCAGTGTCGATAAAGCCAAAATCGCCAAAGCCCAATATGAGTTAGCCAAAACAGGCGCGCGCAGTGAAGATAAAACCGCCGCGCAAGCGCAAGTCAGCCAAGTAGAAGCCAAGCTTAAAGAAGCGATGGTTGCCAAAGAAGAAGCCAATCTTAAAAGTCCGATTGCGGGTATCGTGGACAACGTGATTGTCAAATCAGGTCAAGTGGTTGGACAGGGCGTACCACTGATGACCATTGTTAACCCCAAAGACCAATGGGTCGTGCTTAACGTTACCGAAAATAACCTAAACCATTTTGCAGTCGGTAGTGAATTTAGCGGTACTGTCCCTGCGTTATCGGTCAACAATCAGCCTTACCGCCAAGTGTTTAAAGTGTACGCAAGTTCCGTGCTATCAGATTTTGCCACGTGGCGCCCGACCAACAGCAAAGACGGCTTTGATATGCGTACCTTTGAGATTCGCGCGCGCCCGAGCCAGTCAGATACACGCCTAAGACAGGGCATGACCGTATTGGTTGATATACCGGCAAGCCGTCAGCCAACCCAAACACAATGAAGTCAACTATGGCATCAAAATCGACATCAAAACTGACATCAAAATTGACCTCAAACAAGGGCTCTAAACCGTCACCGATATCGTCCACTGTGCCAAATGCTAGTGACAGTGTCAGTGCTAGTGACAGCGCTAGGGCTAGTGACAATGACCATCAGCGTCATGCGTATGCGCAGTTTGATAACCGCTCAGGCTTTGTGCAATTCTTTGCGGCGTTTTGGTACAGTGCGCGCCGTGAATGGGATTTTTTGGTGCAAAATCGCTGGGATTTTTCCTTGATGTTTTGGATGCCCATTGTGCTGATATTTTTGGTCTGGTGGATTTTTAGCAAAGGTATGGCAGTCGGGATTCCGATTGCGGTCATAGACAATGACCACTCCGCGCAATCTGCGACGATTATCCGTTATATTGATGCGACGCCTGAAGTTGCGGTGGTCAAAAGTCTTCATAGTGCCGCTGCCGCCCAACAAGCCATCGAGACTACCGATGTCATGGCGGTGGTTGAAATCCCAGAGAATTTTTCAACCAATCTACTGGCTGGCAAAACCTCGCGCTTGCTACTCAATGTCAATGCCCAGTATGGCACGCATTCAGGCATGATACAGAAAGCGGTACAGACAGCAGTCACTACCTTTTCGGCAGGGGCAGAGATGCAGCGGCGAGTCGCCATTGGCGAAGATGTCACCCTGACCAAAACCAGTTATGCACCGATACAATCGCAAAGTGTGGCACTGTTTAATACTGCCAATAATTATCAGCAATTTCTGGCAGTCACTGTGGTACCAGCCTTGCTACATATTTTGTCAATGGTGATTGGGGCTTCAACTGTCGGGCGAGAGCTGGTCGACAAGACGTTAGGTGAATGGTATCAGTCGCTAACACCCCCCAAATTTGCCAGTAACCGCCTCTCTAACCCCAGCAATCCTGTCACACTGGGGCACGAAAAACCTAAGCTATCGCTGATTATCGCAGGGCTCAATGGCAAATTAATTTGGGCGATGTTTGCCTATACGCTTTGGGCAGCGGTGGCATTGACCTTGGTGATGCAAATCTTCCCCATTCGTTTGGCATCCGTAGCGATTACTTATCTGATATTTTTAATGTTTATGATGGTGTCGTTCTGGCTTGGGGTGATTGTCACGGTAGGTACGTTTTCGTATCGTCAAGGCTTGTCATTTACCGGATTTATCTCCGCGCCGTCATTTGCTTTTTCAGGGGTGACATTTCCATTTTTGGCGATGAGTCCTGCCGCGCAGCGTTGGGCAAATGCCCTGCCATTAACCCATTATCTCAACTTGCAAACCACCCAATTACAAATGGGCGCACCGCCATCGTTTGCCTATAGCAGCTTTATCGGATTTTTTATTGCCGTCATGATTACCTTGTTGTTAGCCGCATTGTTGACCAAAAAGGCCTTGCTGAAGCCTGAAAAATGGGGGCAACGCTGATGCCCTCCCAGACAACGCCCAGCAAAGTCGACGTAAGCAAAACTGCCAACATTTGGGAGCGCGGTTTTTTGTTGCAAGTTTTGCATGTATGGCGCAGCGTGTTTCAAGATAAAGGGGTGCTCACTATGCTACTGATTGCCCCGGTTATTTATGGCTTTTTTTACCCGTGGCCGTATTCAAAAGAAGTGGTGCGTCATGTTCCTGTGGCAGTGGTGGATTATGACCATTCAAGTTTATCGCAGACCATTATCAGCTACGCCCAAGCCAATCCGCGCATCCAAAGCACCATTGTAAACGATGAAAACAGTGCCAAGCAGCTGATGTGGCAAGGCAAAATTGCAGGCTACATGGTGATACCCTCAGGGCTGTATCAAAAAGTGACCACAGGACAACCTGCCAAGGTGAGTATCCTTGCCAACGGTAACTATTTTTTGCTCAATAAACAAGTACAAACGGGGTTTTTAGAAGTCATCGGCACCGTGTCCGCAGGGGCGAAAGTACAAAAAAATGTTGCCATCGGGCAAGACATCACGGTTGCCAAAAACAATATTTCCCCGGTTGCGCTGACGATTAATCCGTTATACAACCGTACCGAAGGCTATGGTAGCTACATTGTCCCTGCGGTTGCGATATTGATTCTGCAGCAGATGTTTTTGATGGGCACGGCAATGCTAGTGGGTACTTGGGCAGAGCAAGACATGCACCGCGCTTCGATAAAAACGTGGCTTGCGCGAATATTGGGGTTGGCGTGTTTTGGTTTTGTGCTCGGCTGTTTTTATTATGGCTGGGTATTTTCCAACAATGATTATATCCGTAACCAAAATCTGGCGGGCTCACTGGTACTGCTTGCCCTGTTTTTCCCTGCGGTAACGGCACTGGGCTGTCTACTTGGGGTGTGGTTTGGGGCGCGAGAACGGGCGATGCAAATCTTGGTCGCAAGTTCAATGCCGATGCTGTTTGTCTCAGGGATTTCGTGGCCGTATCAAATGCTGCCTGAGCCACTGCAGTATTTGCGCTGGGTATTGCCTAGCACCTCGGGGATGAATGCCTCTGTGATGCTCAACCAAATGGGCGTGCCACTGGCGTATGTCAACGTGTATCTCATGGCACTCATGATGATTTTCTTGGTTTGTTTATTGCTGCTACTTTTATTAGCGAGTAAAGAAAGTGAATCGTTAGCAGATTAATCCTTGCCAATGGTTATTTTCTTCCTCATACGGTTACACAGGTGGTTACTTGCCAAATTTGCGATGCGTGTAGCGAGCATCTATCATTTGATAAACTTTTCGATAGCACATTGACACAGATGGGCAATTCGTGGTTATCTAACACAATGGATACAACATAATTGAATTTTTCAACTGATTGGCATATAGGATTTATCAGTGATCAGTATTTTTGATTTATTTAAAATTGGGATTGGACCTTCAAGTTCGCATACCGTCGGACCGATGAAAGCGGCGAACCTGTTCGTTAGCGCATTATCACAGCAGCAGCTACTGACGCAGGTGGACAGGGTGCAAGTCGAGCTGTTTGGTTCGCTCGGCGCGACCGGTAAAGGGCACGGTAGTGATATAGCGGTGATGCTAGGTTTGATGGGAGAGCAACCACAGACGACGGATGTCACCGCTATTTCACAAAAAATTGCCGATATCCAAGCGCAAAACACGCTGTCTCTAAATCAGCAGCATGAGATTAACTTTGTTGCTGACAAGGATTTAATCCTAAATGGTAGGGTATCGCTGCCCCATCATCCCAATGCTTTGACTATCACTGCTTTTACAGGCAATGAAATTGTTTACCAAAATACTTATTATTCAATCGGCGGCGGGTTTGTGCAGACCGAGCAAGAAGCCCGAGCAAAAGAACCGGTGATTGAAAGCGTCAAAAAACCAGTACCTTATCCCTTTAACAACGCCAAAGAATTATTACAAATTTGCCAACACCATCAACTCTCAATCGCCCAGGTCGTTCGAGCCAATGAACTGGCTAACTTGAGTGAAGATGAGCTGCTGGGTGGACTTAACGACATTTGGCAAGTCATGCAAGACTGTGTCAATGATGGTTGTCGCCACGATGGTATTTTGCCAGGGGGCTTACAAGTACAGCGCCGCGCCAAGGCGATTTATCAGCAGTTATCCGCTGCCGATAGCCGAAAAGCGTTTAATGATGCCCTTGCCGTGATGGATTGGGTGAATCTCTATGCCTTGGCAGTTAATGAAGAAAACGCCAGTGGCGGACGCGTGGTGACTGCTCCCACTAATGGTGCAGCAGGCGTGATACCTGCGGTCATGCATTATTATCGAGATTTTTGTCCAAGTTATACGCTGCAGGGGTTACATGATTTTCTGCTAACTGCTGCGGCGATTGGCATCATTATCAAAGAAAACGCCAGCATCTCAGGCGCAGAAGTGGGCTGTCAAGGGGAAGTCGGCTCGGCGTGTGCGATGGCGGCGGCAGGGTTAACCTATGTGCTTGGCGGCAGTCCTGCCCAATGTGCCAATGCTGCCGAAATTGGCATCGAACATCACCTTGGCATGACGTGTGACCCGATTGCGGGGTTGGTCCAAGTGCCTTGTATCGAACGCAATGCCATGGCGGCAGTAAAAGCGATTAATGCCTCAAGGCTTGCGCTTAAAGGCAATGGGCAGCATGTGGTATCGCTTGATAAAGCCATCAAAACCATGAAAGAGACAGGCAGAGATATGATGTCAAAATATAAAGAGACCGCAATGGGCGGGCTTGCTATCAATGTCCTAGATGAGGATTTTGCCGCCCAATCAAATCTGATTCCGACGCTGGATGTGACGGTCAATTACAGTCAATGTTAGTGCTATAGTAAAAAAACCGATTCGCCAAGGAATCGGTTTTTTTGTGCTTATCAATCAATCGCAGGCTGATAATCCCCTGTGATAATACCGTCTTTGATGTCATCGGCTTGCGCCAACACTTGCGCCAATAAGGCTTTGACATTGTCAAGCGTGGCGATGGGGCTTAACGTGGTCATTTTAAGCGATTGCACATCTTGGTTAGCATCCCCTTGCTTTTGGTAACTGACGCGCGTCACGCCGATGTTGGCTTCACCTTTGGCAAATAGCTCATCGGCGACATTTTGGTTTAAGCTATCAATCAACTCAGCCGGGTAGTCTTTGGGTACCACGCGAAATAGCACGGAGGCAAACTGTGGCTCTACCAACAATTCAAGCCCATCAGTCGCTTTGATGTAATCAGCGACTTCGCGGGTCAAATCAACGCCATGGTCAATCATCGAGCCGTATAATTCTTCGCCCAAGGCTTCCACTGTCAGCCATAATTTTAGCGCATCAAAACGGCGCGTGGTCTGTAGCGACTTAGAGACTAGGTTAGGTACGCCATGTTCTTCGTCATACGCAGAGTTCAAATATTCAGCTTCATAATGCATGAAGCGATAGTTGGCTTCCTCTTTGAGCAAAAACGCCCCGCAAGAGATGCTTTGGAAGTAATGTTTGTGGAAGTCGAGTGTGATAGAATCAGCTTGCTCAATACCTGCAAGTTTATCGCGGTAGTTATTCGATAAAATCAGCGCACCGCCCCAAGCGGCATCAATATGAAGCCATGCACCGTACTCATGGGTGAGCTTACGAATCGCAGGAATTGGGTCAATCGCGCCCGCGTCGGTGGTGCCTGCGGTAGCGACCACACAGGCGATGATTTTGCCTTCGTCTTTGAGTTGCGCCATGGTGTGTTCAAGTGCGGCAACATCCATCTGCGCTTGGTCATTGACTGGCACAGTGACCACCGATTGAAAACCCATGCCCATCATTGCCATGTTTTTTTGCACGCTAAAATGCGCGTTTTCTGAGCAGATAACTTTCACTTTTTGCATGGCATCGGCTGGGATACCGTCACGCTGTACCGACCATTCTGACCCATCGTCATTTTTATAGTTTTTAGCGATACACCAATCACGGGCGAGTAACACGCCCATCAAGTTGGATTGGGTGCCCCCTGAGGTGAATACGCCCGCTTGTCCGCTACCAAAACCGACTTTTTGACGTAGCCAATCAATCAGTTGCACTTCCATCAGCGACCCTGCTGGGCTTTGATCCCAAGAGTCCATCGATTGGTTGGTGGCATTGATCAGCACTTCGGCGATTTGGCTTGTGACCATCGTTGGGCAGTGCAAGTGAGCAAGCGAATGTGGGTGATGCACCTTTAAGCTTTTATTAAGAAATAATTCGACTGAACGTTTTAACGCATCTTCCAAGCCAAGTCCTTCTTTTGATGGCTGAAAAGCAATCTCAGCGCGCAGCTGCTTGATACTACCGCCTGTGTACATTTTGTCGTTTTTGAGCCAGTCGGTGACGGCTTGCACGGCAGTGTTCATGTTTTTTTGGTAATCGGCAATGGATTGGCTGTCATTACAAAATAACGCTTGGCGGTGCTGTGATAAGTTTGACATGGTAAGTCCTTGCATTCTTTAAGATAGAGTTAACTATAAATTGTCATTAAACAGAGTGATACGAGCAAATGGTTAATTTATTTTACAAAATTACGCTTATACAGTTGATGATTTACAATATTGGCTTTGGCATCGTTTATATCCCAAATTTGCAATTCCCACGGATAATAAAAATTGCTCGCATTTTTAAAATACACATGCACACCGATATACCCGTCGATATCACGTAAATACCAATTTTTTAGACTGTAATCTGTTTTCCAATCATCCAGTTTTTCCATGATGTTTTTCACATCAGCCGATGGCAAAATTATCCGAGCACCAAAAATATCATTTAAAATATTATTGACTGGGTACTGGTTTTCTCGTGCCAAATAGCGATTGACTTTGTCATAGATGCTTTCAGCCGTTTTAACGCGGTAAAAAAAATCAATATTTTGGGTGTCGGCAAATGCCAAATAATCATTAATCGCTTCATGCAAATTAAGCCGATATGACAAGATAGGCTCAATAGGGACGGTTTTGAGCGTATGTGATAGGTTGATTTTTTGTACCTTGCCTGTTTCGAAATAATCTTGTGAATACTCACCATGAATCCGATTGATTTCTCGAATCAGGCGTTCGGTCTTGGCGATATTGGTTTCCATATTTTACTCAAAATGAAATAAACAGATAATAAAAACGGCAAAGCCACGTCAGTAACTTTACCGTCTTGATAGGCAATAATCAATTACCCACGTACTTTTTGCACGGCTTCAGCCACTGACTTTTTAAAGCGTTCAAGCACCGCATCACATTCTTCTTGAGTGATGTTAATCGGGCAAAGCAAGCGAATGACTGTACCGCCACGACCACCTTTTTCCAGCAGTAACTTGTTGTCAAAACACGCTCTTTGAATCGCGTTTGCCATGTCAATATCAGCAGGATACGAGCCGATACGGTCAGCAGGTTTACGCTCATCGACAATCTCAATACCGGTCATCAAGCCGCGACCGCGCACGTTACCGATACAAGGAAATTCTTGGGCGATTTTTCTGAGTTCATCACGCAAGAATTCACCACGGATGCGCGCATTTTCTGCCAAGTTTTTGCTGCGGATTTCATCCAATACTTGAATCGATGCCGCCATCGCTAGCTGATTGCCACGGAAAGTACCGGTATGACCGGCTGGCGCCCATGCGTCGAATTTTTTGTTGATGGCAAGTACGCATAGTGGCAAGCCACCCCCGACCGCTTTACTCATCACCACCACGTCAGGCACGATGTCGGCATGTTCAAAGGCAAACATTTTGCCTGAGCGCGCAAACCCAGCTTGCACTTCATCCAAAATCAATACGATATCATGCTTAGCGGTCACTTCACGGATTTTCTGTAGCCATTTTTTGGGCGCAGGCACGACACCGCCTTCCCCTTGAATCGCTTCTAGGATGACCGCTGCAGGTTTGACCACGCCGCTTTCAACATCTTCAATAAAGTTTTCAAAGTAGTAAGTCAGCGCATCCACGCCCGCTTCACCCCCTAGACCAAGTGGGCAGCGGTATTCATGCGGATAGGGCATAAACTGTACCCCTGGCATCAAATTGCCCACTTTCTCTTTGGCAGACAAATTGCCAGTCATGGCAAGCGCGCCATGGGTCATACCGTGATAACCACCGCTAAATGCGATAACGTTGTCACGCCCTGTATAAGTTTTTGCCAATTTAATTGCCGCTTCTGTACCGTCAGCACCGGTCGGACCGCAAAATTGCAATACAAAATCTTTTGGGAAAAAAGACAGCAAGGATTCGGTAAATGCATCTTTGACAGGGGTGGTGATATCTAGGGTGTGCAGTGGCAGACCACTTTCTAACACATCATATAAGGCTTGTTTGACGGCTGGGTGGTTGTGACCCAAGGCTAATGTACCAGCACCGGCTAGGCAATCAAGGTAATCATTGCCTTCAACATCGGTGACCCAAATACCTTGGGCTTTGGCAATGGCTAGCGGTAGTTTGCGGGGATAACTACGAACATTAGATTCCATCGTGTTTTGACGAGTTAAGTAATATTCGTTAGTGGCATGAGAAATAGGGTGTACAGGGGTGTGAACGCTCATATCGGATTACCATCTCAGATAAGGGTTTAAGAAAATTTGCTTGTGGCTATCTTTCTCGAACTTGTGAATAACATATCAGTCAGGATGACTGACACCAAAACAAAAACGTTATACCGCAAAACCCCAAAATGCCATGACACTGCACCCAAGACCTAACAATATAACGTTCAAAATTTATGGGGGCATAATACCCTTTTTTTGTGAAAAATACAGTCTTTTTTGCAAAAAATCGGCTCAATCTTTCAAATTGATAACACAGGCTGTATTTTGCGATAACAGAGGCAAAAAATCATGGCAAGCGGTGAGCAAGGTGAGTAATGAGCGGCATAACACCACAAGTAAGTGCGGAAAGTTTGACAATCGTTGACAGTCTATGCGGTATATAAAACTCTGCAGTCAGAATTTCAGTCACGATAATGATAAAAAAATTACCTAGTTAATACCATGTTAATAAATTGTTTGGTACAAAATAGGCAAGTGTCAGCATGCCTAACAAATAATAGCCAAGCTTATACCATCAAAATTTTATAAAAGCTAAATTGCTTATTGAGACTTTTACACGGATAAACATACAAAAGCTGATTAAAAAAATAAAATAAAATAAAATCAATTACCTAGCAAAATAGACTGGCAAAAAAACTAGTAAAAAAATTAGCAAAAGAAACTGCCAAAAAAAAATTACCAAAAAAAAGGATGGCTACATACGCAAAAATAACAAACCCTCCTAATGTTAGCATCATCCTTGCGTAGGCAAGGCATAGCGAATTTTTAGAAATAAGTTTGATAACAGGCGTCAATCCTAGATAACACACTTACCAATAAACCCATAACAACTAGACGAGAAGCAACTTTATGCCACAATCCTTAACACTTACTATCAATCAGCAACAACACACGTTGACGAATCTAGATGTACGTACCACGGTGCTGGATGTCTGTCGCAATCATCTTGGCTTGACAGGCAGCAAAAAAGGCTGTGACCACGGTCAGTGTGGCGCGTGTACCATGCTGATTAACGGTCAGCGGGTCAACAGCTGTCTAACCCTAGCGGTCATGCACGAAGGCGATAGCATCGAAACCATTGAAGGCATTGGCTCACCTGAAGCGCTTGACCCGATTCAACAAGCATTTTTGGAACATGACGCCTTTCAATGTGGTTATTGTACGCCTGGGCAGATTTGCTCGACCAAAGCGATGATTGAAGAACTCCGCCAAAACTGGGCAAGTCATGTGTCGGATGATTTGATGCAGCCTTTATCAAAAGATACAGCACAATTTAAACAACAATTAGATAAAGAAATCTCTGAGCGTATGAGTGGCAATATTTGTCGCTGCTCGGCATACCCCAACATCGTGCGAGCTATTAAACAGGTATTACAAGAAACCGATTTTTCGGCAGAGACAGATAAGGTAACTACTCAGACAGCTCAAACAGCAGCTACTCAGGCTACAGGAGTGTCGCTATGAAAACTTTTGATTATCAGCGCGCCAACTCGGTGGATGACGCCATCAAAATAGCCACTTTAGCTGAGGGGCATATGGCTGAAGCGCAGCGCCCGTTTTTTATCGCTGGGGGTACCAATTTACTTGACTTGATGAAACTCGAAATCGAACAGCCGACGCAGCTGATTGATATTTCACGTTTGCCGCTTAATACAATTGAAGCCACGCCAGAAGGTGGGTTAAAAATCGGCGCTATGGTCAGTAATAGTGAATTAGCGGCTCACCCTGTTATTCGTCAAGATTATGCGGTGCTTGCCCGTGCCTTGTTGTCGGGTGCATCGCCGCAACTGCGTAACAAAGCCAGTACTGGTGGCAATCTACTACAGCGTACCCGTTGTTACTATTTTTATCAGCCTGATAGTCCGTGTAATAAGCGTGAGCCCAATTCTGGCTGCGGGGCAAAAGCAGGTCTTCATCAGAACTTAGCAATTTTAGGCACGAGCGAGCAGTGTATTGCCACCCATCCATCAGATATGGCGGTGGCAATGCGATTACTCGACGCCATCATTGTTATCCAGCAACCCGATGGACAAACCCGGCAAGTGCCTATCGCTGAATTTTATCGCTTACCTGAGCAAACCCCCCATATTGAAACTTGCTTAAATCTAGGTGATTTGATTACCCATATCATTCTACCGCCACCTTTAAAAGGCGTGCATAGCTATGACAAAGTGCGTGACCGTGCCTCATATGCCTTTGCTTTGGTGTCCGTCGCTGCCGTGATTGAGCATGATAATGATATACTCACCAATGTGCGACTTGCATTTGGCGGTATTGGCAGTCAGCCGTGGCGAAATGACGAGATTGAAGAAATACTTATCGGTAGCACGGGCGATGCCGTGAGTATTGAGCTTGCCGTGGCGACCCTATTCAAAGAAGCAAAAACCGATGAACAAACCCAGTACAAGACCGTCCTAGTACAGCGTCTTTTACACCATGTTGTGCAGCGGGCGTTACAACAACCCAATCAATCAAGTCCTTTAAGTAGTGGAGTGAGTGCATGAGCCTAACACAAATTTTTGGCGAATCGCCCCTTGAAAAAAAACTAACCATGGACAAGCCTGTCGAGTCACGGCTAGATACGACCGATAGCAAACTCGTTGGCAAACCACTGAGCCGTATCGAAGGACACCTAAAAGTTGCAGGCAAAGCCACCTATACTGCTGAGCACCAATTTGACGACTTGTGTCACGGTGTCATGGTTGGTGCTACCATCGGTAAAGGCAAGGTAAAAAAAGTACATAAAGATTCCGCTTTACAAGTCGCAGGTGTGATTGGCGTGTTTCATGACCCGCTGTTTTTACGCAACCCGCAACAAGGCGGTGTCAAAATGGCGCCTGTGCAAGGGGCAAGCGAGGTTTTTTATCGTGGACAGCCGATTGCCTTGGTAGTCGCAGAAACCTTAGAGGCGGCTCAAGAAGGCGCGAAGGCGTTACAGATTGACTATGAAAATGATGAAAAACACGGGCATTTTGACTTTAACAAGCAAAAAAAGCATACTCAATTTATTGATTGGGTAACTGATAAAAGTGACGACATTGGCAAACCTGAAAAAACGCTTAAGCAAGCAGAAGTCAAAGTCGATGTGACTTATACCACGCCAAGCCAAAGTAACATGCCGATGGAACCGCACAGTTCGTTGGCGCGTTGGTTTGAGGGTAAGCTAACCCTTTATACCTCTAACCAAATGCTTGCCTCTTCCAAAATACAACTTGCCAAAGCCTTAGATATACCGGAAGACGATGTCCGTTTGCTATCGCCCTATGTTGGTGGTGGGTTTGGCTCAAAACTGGGTATTTCACCAGAGTCGGTGATGGCAGCCATTGCGGCTAAAGACTTAAAACGCCCCGTACTGGTGAACATGACCCGACCGCAAGTCATGGAAACTACCGTCAGACGCACCAACACTGAACAACGGGTGGCATTGGGGGCGGATAAAGATGGCAAAATCCATACCATTATCCATAATAGCATTGTCACCAATTTACCTTCAGAAACGTTTTTTGAGCCAGTGGCGGTCTCTACCCACTTTTTGTATGGCGGTGACAATCGCCAAATCAAATACGAAATGGCGCGCATGAATTTTACCTTAACAGGCTCTATGCGTGCCCCTGGCGAAGCAGTGGGTCAGTTGGCACTCGAATGTGCCATGGACGAACTGGCGCATGCGTTAAAGCTGTGCCCAATCGAACTGCGAAAACGCAATGAACCGAGCGAAGACCCAAGCAAAAAAATTCCCTACAGCACCCGAAAATTGCTGGCGTGTATGGAGCAGGGGGCAAAAGCCTTTGGATGGGATGAACGCCCACAAACGCCCGCAAGTCGCCTTGAGGGCGATTGGCTGATTGGCTATGGGATGGCGTGCGCCGCGCGTAGCAACGAATTAAAACCCTCGCAAGCCCGTGTGAGCCTGTTGCCTTCTGAAAAACCGCTTGGGGTCATGGCTCGTATCGAAACTGACATGACTGACATCGGTACAGGTAGCTATACTATTTTTGCGCAGGTGGTTGCCGATATGCTGGGCTTACCGATTGACCATGTCGAGGTCAAACTTGGCGATACCGATTTGCCGCCGGCTGCAGGGTCAGGCGGTAGCTGGGGAGCTTCAAGTGCTGGTAGTTCTATTTATCTAGCGTGTGAAGCGCTACGAGAAAAGATTGCCCAAAGTGTGGGACTACATGCCGATAGCATTGGCTTTAAACAAGGCAATCTATATAGACAATTTGAGCATGACCCTAGCCTAGCTGAAAAAATTGGCGAAAAAATTAACCACACGTTAACCGATACGTTGGATAAACTAGCAGAAAAAACAGGGTTTAATTCTGAGGTCTCTATGGACCACCAAGATAATGTACTCGATTGGGAACAAGTCGATACCCAGTTACCGCTGAGCAGTTTTTTGCAGCAATATGCCCCTCATGGCTTGGTAGCTAATGGTGAAATCGAACCTGGTAAAACCAAAAAAGAATACCGCCATGCAGGCTATGGCGCACAGTTCGCTGAAGTCGGGGTACACCGGGTAACGGGTGAAATTCGGGTTCGCCGTATGCAAGGCACATTTGCTGCAGGGCGTATTTTAAATGAAAAAACAGCGCGCTCGCAGTGCTTTGGTGGGATGGTGTTTGGTATAGGGGCAGCCTTGATGGAGCAAATTCACCATGATAAACGTGACGGTCGTCTATGTAATCATGATTTAGCCGAATATCAAGTGTGTGTGAATGCCGATGTGCCTGACTTAGAGGTAATAATGTTACCCGAAACTGACCCCTATGCCAACCCGCTCCACAGCAAAGGCATAGGCGAATTGGCATTATCAGGGGCAGGGGCAGCCATTGCCAATGCAATTTTTAATGCCACAGGCGTTAGAGTACGAGACTACCCCATTACTTTGGATAAACTGCTGTACCAGTTGCCATTACTGTAATCGGCTACACTGTCATTTGCTATGAACCATTTGTTTGATATTTTTGATACCCTTGAGCAGTTACCGCCCAACAGTGAGGCGGTACTAGCCACAGTGGTGAGTGTCGAAGGGTCAGCCTATCGGCAACCTGGTGCTAGAATGTTGATTTTAGCCGATGGTCAATCCATAGGCATGGTGAGTGGCGGTTGTCTTGAAAAACACTTGGTTCAGCGAGCCTTCTGGCTCACGCGAGATGGGGCAACGCTCAAAACCTATCATACCGCAACCGATAGTCAGTTATCACAAGATGGGGTAGCTGATGACAGTGATGAACAAGAAGGCTTTGGGCTCGGCTGTCAAGGCGTCATTCAAGTATTATTTGAACGTCTGGTTTTGAATGAGCAATCTGTATTATTTGCCTGTTTTCAGCAATTAAAACAGACAAAGCAACAACAAACACTGGCTACAGTTATCGCCTCAAACTCAGATGAGTTTGTGGTTGGACAGCATCTGCCTTTGACACAGTTGTCGCAATTGGGTCAACAAGACTGGCAATTGGTTAATCAAAGCGCTGCCAGCCGTAAAAGTCGATTTATGCTGCATGTTTATCAAAAACAATCGCAACAACTGAGCGTCTTTGTAGAAACGCTACAACCGCCACTACAGTTATTAATTTTTGGGGCGGGGCAAGATTGTTTACCCTTGATGACCATGGCAAATTTACAAGGCTGGCAGGTGACGGTGATTGATAGTCGTTTGGATGCGATTGCCCGTTGTCGCGGGCAGGCTCACGCCAATTTTGTGCAGATTGCCCTTGATGAGGCTGAGTCTGTGCAGACTTTTTTTGAGTCACCGCAGCCGACCGCTGTGGTGATAATGACCCATAGTCTGAGTCAAGACAGAGTATGGCTCAGCCAAGCCTTTAAAGCCCAAAATTCACCTTTTTTTATTGGGCAATTAGGGCCAACCTATCGCACTGAGCAGTTGCTTGGTGAGATTGACGATGGTTATCAACTGGTGAAACCTGCTAATTTGTTCTATCCTGTGGGTTTAGCGCTCGGTGGGGATACGCCCGAAGCGGTAGCTTTATCTATCACTGCCCAAATTCAACAGGTATATCATGAGCGTCATTCATAGCATTCATCCTAGCAATTTAACCGTGGTGATTTTGGCGGCAGGATTGAGCCAGCGTCTTGGTTTTGCCAAGCAGCTGATTGTAAAAAATCATCAAACCTTGCTGGCTGAAAAAATTCAACTGGCACGCCAATTGCAGCCTTATCAAGTGTTGGTGGTTTTGCCAAAACTTGATAACCCAATATCTAAAGCGTTATACAATGAAGTTGCACCATTTGCCGTCACAGTCGTTGATAATCCCACGCCGCAAACAGGGATGGCGCAATCGATTCAGTATGCAATGACAACATTACAACAACAGTCAGTAAGTGCTGCGATGCGAATTTTGTTTTTGACTGTTGACCAAGTGGCACTAACCCTCGATGATTTGACGCTATTAAGCCAAAATGTTGAGAACCATCAGCTGATTGTGAGTGAGTATGGTGATAACAATCGACCAATTTGGGGGATTCCCGTCAATTTACCTTGGGGGTTTTTGCAACAATTTGGTCATCAGTTGCAAGGCGATAAAGGTTTTCGGGCGTTATGGCAACATCAAACCGCTATCGTTTCGCCCACCGACGGTACGGTTTATCAGCTTTATCCAATACCGCTACCGCATTTAAACCAAGATATTGATACTTTAGAACAATTTGAGCAGCTAAAAACAGCCTATCAGCTTTTGCCGCCGACCCAACATTCTAATTGAGACAACCTGATGATTTCTGTCAATGAACTAAAACAAGCGATTAATGAGCGCCTAGAGAATTATTTAACGTCGCGTCTAGGCGAGGTAAAGACGATAACAGTGGGTTTGTTGGAGGCGCAAAACCACATTTTAGCCCAAGATATTGCCGCATCCTTTGATATTCCCCGCCAAAATCTATCATCCATGGACGGTTTTGCGATTGCTACGGGTAGCTATCTTGACCATGATAGCCAACTTGAAATCATCGGTGAATCGGGGGCAGGTAAACCTTTTAATGGTCGTTTGCGACCCAATCAAGGCGTGCGAATTTTTACCGGCGCGGTGGTGCCAAATGACTGCGACACGGTGGTGATGCAGGAAGATACCAACCTTAGCGACATTCAACACAGTTTGGATAACAGCCAAGCCTATCATATTCGCTTGACCCAAACCGCTAAGGTGGGCGCAAATATTCGCCGCCAAGGCGAGGAAGTGCAAGCAGGCGAAACTGTTTTAACGATTGGAAAACGCCTAAATCCCACCGATATCAGCTTACTTGCTAATTTAGGCGTGGATAGCGTGCAGGTATTTCAGCCACTCACGGTTGGTATCATTGCCACTGGCGATGAGCTGGTCGACGTGGGGCAACCGCTGGTAACGCTTGCCCAAATTTATAATTCCAACACGCCCACGCTAAAAGCGTTATTAAAACAGTTGCCGATTGCGATTCAAGATTATGGCATTGTCCCTGACAACCTTGAAACCACTCGCCGCACTGTTCAGCAAGCGATAGCCGAATGTGATGTGATTATTTCTACTGCGGGTGTATCGGTGGGCGATTATGATTTTTTAACCCAAGTTATTCAGGCGCTTGGCAAAATTCACCATTACAAAGTGGCGATGAAACCAGGTAAACCTTTTATATTTGGGGAATTTGAGCAAGATAAAAAAACGGTCATGTATTTTGGGTTACCCGGCAATCCGCTATCTACCGTGGTATGCTGCCTTAATTTTGTCCAACCCGCGCTGTGGCAACTATCGGGCGTGATACAATCAGATATCCCAAAACCGCTGCAACTGTTTGCTAAAACCACCCATGACATCAACAAGCGAGCAGGACGCCAAGATTATCAGCGAGCGATTTTTTGCCAAAATGAAGACGGCAATTTTAGCGTAACGCCTTTATCTGCCCAAGACTCCCACCGTGTAAAACAGCTTAGCCACGCCAATTGCTTGCTTGTATTGCCCCAAGATAATGCAGGGGTAAAAGCAGGCGAAATAGTGACGGTTCAGCCGTTTAGTTGGAATTTTAGCTAACGATGACTCCGCAACATTCTTCATTAAATTTGGTGGACAATTTTCATCGCCAGTTAAGCTATTTACGCCTGTCGATTACCGATTTTTGCAACTTTCGCTGTCATTACTGTCTGCCCGATGGCTATACTGCCAACGCGGGTAAACGGCCTGACAACGAGCTTTCTGTATCCGAAATCGATGTTTTAATACAAGCCTTTGCCAAACTAGGTACCACCAAAGTGCGGCTGACGGGGGGTGAGCCATCGATTCGACAAGATTTACCGCGCATCATCGAACTTGCCAAACAGACCCAAGGCATCCAAACAGTGGCGGTTAGCTCCAATGGCTATCGGCTTGCCAAGCATTTATCCGATTGGCAAACGGCAGGGCTAAATCAGCTTAACATCAGTATCGACAGCTTTGACCCCACCATTTTTAAACAAATCACCGGCTTTGATATATTGCCAACGCTGCTAAAAGACATGGATAAATTGCTAGCAACCACCGATATTAAGCTAAAACTCAACGGTATTTTGATGGCAGACACCGCCTTTGATAACTTGCAATCTGTATTAAGTTTTGTCAAAAATCGCCCTGTCACTTACCGTTTTATTGAGTTTATGCAAACTTCGGATAATAAAGCTTTGTTTTTTGCCCAACATAGCAGTGGTCAGCGTATCAAAGATTTTTTGCTAGAAAATGGTTGGCAATCCCAACGCCGAGCAAGCGATGCAGGCCCTGCGATTGAATATCGCCATGCCGATTATGTCGGTGGCATTGGGCTGATTGAGCCTTACGCCCCGCAGTTCTGCGACAGTTGTAATCGCCTGCGAGTGAGTAGCCAAGGCAAAGTACATTTGTGTTTGTTTGATAATGGCAGTTATGATGTGCGAGCGTTTTTGGCAAATGGCGATGTCGATGGATTGGTTCATGCCTTGCAAAGCTTAATGCCGATTAAGCCCGAGCATCATTTACTCAAGCAAAACGACAGTGGTATCATGGCGAATTTGTCGATGATTGGCGGCTAATCGATGGCGGGTTTTTTGAAAATATAAAATAGGCAAATTTAAGAAAAATTGACTCATTCAAGCGCAGCTTGATAAGCGTATATGTTGATGTAATTTTGTGCCACATTTGAGGGGTGAAAATCCAAAACATGACAACACAATTAACTCCCTTAGACCTGACCCATTTGGACGCACACGGCGATATCGCCATGGTCGATGTATCGGGCAAAACAATAACCCAACGCAGCGCCACCGCCGTAGGGCAAGTCATTTTCCCTAGCAACAGTTACCAAGTGATAAAATCTGCCGACGGCATCACCAAAAAAGGCTCAATCACCCAGACCGCGCATATCGCAGGGGTCATGGCAAGCAAACGCACCCACGAGCTGATTCCGCTTTGCCACCAGCTGCCACTTGATGGGGTAAAAATCGGCTTTGAGTATGATGATAACAACTGCTCAATCCACGTCACTGCCACCGTCAAAGTCACCCACAAAACAGGCGTGGAAATGGAAGCCTTAACCGCTGTGTCGGTGGCTTGCCTAACGATTTACGACATGACCAAAGCATTATCTCACGACATCACCATTAGCGATATCAAGCTACTCACCAAAACAGGGGGCAAATCCGACTATGCCAACACCTAGCACGTCTGAGAAAAATTTAGCCATCTTATACTTTGCAAGCCTTGCTGAACAAGCAGGGAAAGACGAAGAAACGATCCGCTTTGACGGTGATAACTTGACCGAGCTTTACCAAACGTTAAGCGCACACTACGGGTTTAAACTCGCCCAAACCAAACTTGCTGTGGCAATCAATCACCATATTACCAACTGGCAAACGCCGCTTCAAGATGGTGATATCGTCGCCTTTATTCCGCCTGTGGCAGGTGGTTGAATATCACGTACGCCCTTTAAACAATATAGAGAAAACCATGAATGCATTGCATAAAGGCTCATCCACCATTAGCATCAGTGAAGACCAAGCCTACCAAACCGTGATTACTAGCGGCTTTGCGTTAATTGACCGAGCCATTGACGACAGACGGCTTAAACACACCTTAATGAGCGATACTTGCGGGGCGTTAGCGACATTTGAAGGCTGGGTACGTAATCACAATAACGCTCGCCCTGTTAGCAAACTCACTTATTATGGCTACGAGCAACTGGCACTCAATCAAGGCAAAAAACTGGTTGAACAAGCCAAAGCCCAGTTTGATATCGAAAACGCCATTGCCATACACCGTGTTGGCGACCTTGCGATTGGTGAGATGGCGGTGTGGATTGGGGTGGTGGCTGCCCACCGTTATCCTGCATTTGATGCGTGTCGTTGGCTACTGGATGCGATTAAAGCGGATATTCCTGTGTGGAAACAAGAATTTTATGCCGACAGCACTGAGAGTCTGTGGCTTTCTAATAATGGTTAATACTCTAATAATGGTTAACAAGCAATGACAACTACCCTATTAAGCGTGCTGTTTTTTATTTCTGCCTTGCTCTATTCATCAGTCGGGCATGGGGGCGCATCGGGCTATCTAGCGATGATGGGATTAGTCGGCGTTGCGCCAAGTATGATGAAACCTACTGCGCTATGTCTTAATATTTTGGTGTCCATCATTGCGTTTTGGCGATTTTATTCTGCAAAAAACTTTTCTTGGCAAATTTTTATTCCCCTTGCTATTGCCGCGGTACCGATGGCGTTTATCGGGGGAATGACCCATTTACCCAGTCATTTATATAAGCCGATTGTTGGGACGGTACTGATTTTTTCGGCTATTTATTCATTTATCTTTGCCAAAAAACTCACCAGCGAGCAACCATTAAAACAGGTGTCAAAATGGCTTTTGGCAATCGTGGGGGCGGTTTTAGGGTTGCTTTCGGGATTGACGGGGGTGGGTGGTGGTGTGTTTTTAAGTCCAATTCTATTGTTTAACCGTTGGGCAAGCCCTAAAGTTGTCGCAGGCGTAGCGTCGGGGTTTATTTTGGTGAATTCAATTTCAGGCTTGTTTGGTGTGTTATCGACAGGGGCAAAACTGCCAAATCAACTACCAATCTGGCTTGTAGCAGTGTGTGTAGGGGGTTTTATTGGCGCAACTTATGGTAGCAAACGCCTTGCCGACCCCATGCTCAATAAATTATTATCTCTGGTATTAGTCATTGCAGGGCTGAAAATGCTGGCAAATTTTTAATGCTTAGGTAGATACCAACCGCTGCCTCTAGTACCAACCTAAAAAAGTACCAATCTAAAAAATGCGATGAATTGCAACATCTAATCATTTCAAAGCTTAAGCTATAAAAAAAACCCATTGCAGGAGGTGAGCAATGGGCTGAGGAAAAGCACAAGTAAGTGTTAAAAGTCTGAAAATTTTTGACAATAAACGCGGTTTATCAAAATTATTTAAGCCCTATATTGATAAAAAAATTCGCAAATTAATACGTTATGACTGATGAATTGGGTACAAAGTATTCAAATTTCAATAAACCTGACAACAGCAAAATTTGCTAATAGCGAAATAAGTCTTATTGTTATTATTATTCCGTTGTCGGACGTTATGATATCAATAAAAGTCTAAATTTTTGACTGTCTAATTACACCTTGTTACTTTTGAAGTGTTTTTTATACAATGACATATTTAGTAAAAAATACCATAAAATCAATAGAGTAAGCCGGCCTAATTGTTGAAAAACATGACAAAAACTAGCATTATGGGCAAAAAATAATGACATTGCTTTGAGAACCGTTATAATTATTTCAACTAAAATTGGCGTTACACCGCGCCTTACAACAAGAATGAACGAAAAATCCCATGACCGATAAGCCAGTGACCGACGAGACAGCCAACCCCCCTGTTGCCTCGGGCAGTATTTTTAACTTGCCCAACAACTTGACTATTGCGCGCATCGTGATGATTCCGCTGTTTGTGGCGATTGCTTATTGGCCGCCTGCGATGGGGATTGGGCAGAGCGCCATTAGCGACAATGCAATTGCCAACATAGGCATGTATCAGTTTAGCGATAGCCTACTACGCCACTTTTTATTGACGGCTGTATTTATTTTGGCGGCAATTACCGATTGGTTAGATGGCTACTTTGCCCGCAAGCTCAATATGACATCGGCATTTGGGCGGTTTCTTGACCCTGTGGCGGATAAATTGATGGTTGCTGCCGCGCTAATTATCTTGGTGCAGTGGCATCCTGACATTGTGATGGCGATTTCAGCGATTGTTATCATTTCACGGGAGATTGCCGTCTCTGCCTTGCGTGAGTGGATGGCAGAGCTGGGCAATCGTACCAGCGTTGCAGTGTCATATGTGGGCAAGATGAAAACCACTTTTCAAATGGTGGCAATTACGGTGTTACTACTCAATTGGGAATCACTTGAAATGACGGGGTATTTACTATTAGTGATTTCAGTGGTGTTGACGTTATGGTCAATGTTTATTTATCTAAAAGCAGCATGGCCCTATCTAAAACAGCCTTAATTGATAACTTTAAAAAAAGCTAATGACTTTAAAAAGCTGATGATGTTAAAAAAATGGATTATTCTAAAAAATTGTTAGTTCAAAATTTACCATAAAAAACCCCAGTTAAAAAACTGGGGTTATATTTTTTTAAAGCCAATCATTAAAAGGTTACGGCATGGTTTTCACCCATGTTTTCTGCGGTTTTCCCTTCTTGGACAGCCGCTGATACCATCTTAAACATATCTACCACCGTATTACCGCTTAGCCAATACTGCGCACCGTTACATTCAATACAAAGCACTTGCACATTAGGATCTTCTTTACCTTTTTCATAGAACGCCGCATAAATTGGGCTCCAAAGCTCATCTAGTTTGGCTTTGTCATTAACCAGCTTAGCCGTACCATTGATAGACACAAAGTCTTTTTGGTCGCTTGACGTATAAGATAAGTTGACTTGTGGGTTTTTTTCCAAATCTTTGATAGTTTCTGATTTGCGATCGCCGATAAACCAAATTTTACCATTTTCTAATTCATTTTTATTGGTGGTCATAGGGCACGCATGTAAATGTTTTTCGTCTGCAGTAATGGTGGTCATCATTGCATATTTGACGCCTTTAATCACTTTATTAATATTTTCAATATGTTGCTCTTTGGTGAGATCTGCCATGAGAATGTCCTTGTTATTATAGGGGTATTATACGTCTCAAAGTTAATACTAAAAAATTTATTGCTAACTGGTTAAAAAGTTACGTTAAAACTGGGTTAAAGTCGTTAACTTGGACGATAATATCGGCTTTTGTTGTTTAAGTCTGTCGAAAAGCTGCAAATAATTGGTATAAAACCGTTAACCATGTTATCGCAAGGTAACGCAATTGAAAGACACTTTAGGAAAAACACATCGTGAAATGACAATCTATCGCCATCAAGACAAGTGATACGCCCGTGGGTTTAATGCTATAATAGCCGCAAACTTTTCTGTTATTTTCCCAACTTTTCCCGAAGCAAGCGGAACTTTCTATGACTATCATCGCTGGACACCCATTTTTAACCGATTTTCAAACCACCAAACTGCTAAATTCCCTTAGCCAAAAAACCAATCTCAAAATCACTCACTTAAAAAGCCAGCAAGTTTATATTTTTTCTAAGGATTTGGCAGAACACGACTATAAAAAAGCGGTAGATTTGCTCAATCATGGTGACGAAATCGCGCTTAATCAAGCAAGCCAAGGTGAGAATCAAAATGAAAACCAAGAGGCGCTGCAAATTATCGTCAGCCCACGTTTTGGTACGATTAGCCCTTGGGCAAGTAAAGCGACGGATATTTTTAACAATTGTGAGATAGCGATTGAGCGTGTTGAGCGCTTGGTGGTGTATACGCTCATCGGCGAAAATTTGCCTGAAAAGCTACCGCATGATATCGAGATGATGTTGTACGACCGCATGACCCAAAGCCTATTTTATGACTTGGCAAAGGCTCAGCACTTATTCGATGACCACGAGCCAGCACCGCTCAACCATGTCGATGTGATGGGCAAAGGGCGTGAGGCGTTAGAATCTGCCAACCGTGAGTTTGGTTTTGCATTATCGAGCCAAGATATTGACTACTTGATGGATGCCTACGTCAATGAACTCAAACGCAATCCGACCGATGTTGAGCTCATGATGTTTGCCCAAGCCAACTCGGAGCATTGCCGCCACAAGATTTTTAATGCGCAATGGACGATTGATGGCGAAGTACAGCCAAAATCCTTGTTTGGCATGATTAAAAATACCTTCGAGCAAAATCCCAACGATATTTTATCCGCCTATAAAGACAATGCCGCAGTGGTAAAAGGGCATGAAGGACAGCGTTTTTATCCGCTATTAAACAGCGACAACAATCATTTAGCATACGATTTTCACCAAGAGCCGATTGATATTTTGATGAAAGTAGAAACCCACAATCACCCAACGGCGATTGCACCGTATGCAGGCGCGGCGACAGGCTCGGGCGGGGAAATCCGTGACGAAGGCGCGACAGGTCGTGGCGGTAAACCCAAAGCAGGCTTGGCAGGATTCCATGTGTCGCATTTGCAGCTACCTGATATGCCAGAAAAATGGGAGCACAGCGGAAAAGTCTCCACGGCTGACTACGGCAAGCCAGCGCGTATGGCGTCCGCATTAGAAATCATGACCCAAGCGCCGCTTGGTAGTGCGGCGTTTTCCAATGAATTTGGTCGTCCAAATCTGGTCGGTTATTTTCGCTCATTCCAATTGGACACCTCAAAAGACCAAGATGGCAGCCAAATGCGCGGCTATCACAAACCCATTATGATTGCCGGTGGTTACGGTAATATCAAACGCAATTTGGTGGAAAAAAATCCGATTCAGCAAGGCGATTTGCTCATTGTGCTAGGGGGTCCTGCCATGCAAATCGGCTTGGGCGGTGGCGCAGCAAGTTCGGTGGATAGTGGTGAGCTTGATGAAGGCTTGGATTTTGCGTCCGTGCAACGTGACAATGCCGAGATGGAACGCCGCTGTCAAGAAGTCATTGACCGCTGTTGGGCGATGGCAGGAAATCAGCCAGATGAAGATAACAATCCGATTGTGTCGATTCATGACGTGGGGGCAGGTGGTTTGTCAAACGCCATGCCCGAGCTTGTGAATGACCACGAACTTGGGGCGGTGTTAAACTTGCGTAAAGTGCCGTCGCTTGAGCATGGCATGTCGCCAATGGCGATTTGGTCAAATGAAGCTCAAGAGCGCTATGTGTTGGCAATCCGTCCACAAAGCCGTGAACTATTTGATAGTATCTGTGAGCGCGAGCGTTGCCCGTATGCGATTTTGGGTGAAGCGACTGACGTGCGTGAGTTGGTGGTCAATGACCCACTACTGAACACCAAAGGCGACCAACAACCGGTCGATATGCCACTACAAGTGCTACTCGGTGGTACGCCAAAAATGCAGCGTAGCTTTAGTCGTAGCACGCCAGATTTGACAGCGTTAAATCTTGATAAAGTCGATTTGGCTGAAGCGGTCAAAGACGTGCTGCGTCACCCAACGGTTGCCAGCAAATCTTTCTTAATTAGCATTGGCGATCGTTCCATCACGGGTATGGTAGTACGTGACCAATATGTTGGACGTTACCAAGTGCCAGTGGCGGACTGTGCTGTTACCGCTTCTGCTCTCCTCCCTGTCGATGGCAAACCGATGACAGGCGAGGCCATGAGTATGGGCGAGCGTACCCCAGTTGCTTTGATTAATCCTGCCGCATCTGCGCGCCTTGCCGTTGCCGAAGCCATTACCAATATCGCAGGGGCGAATATCGCCAAGCTATCAGACATTACCTTGTCGGCGAACTGGATGGCAGCCTGTGGTGAAGACAAAGAAGACCAAGCCTTGTTTGATGCGGTGTATGCCGTGGGCGAAGCGCTTTGTCCGGCACTTGGTATTGCCATTCCTGTGGGTAAAGACAGCTTGTCAATGCGGGCGAATTGGTCAGATGAGCAAGCAAACAAGTCTGTGGTGTCACCCATGTCGCTCATTATCACTGCCTTTGCCCCTGTGCAAGATGTCACCAAAACCTTAACCCCAGAATTGCTAACCAGCTCAGCGCTTGGCGAAACCGCCTTTTATCGCTTAGACTTATCAAAAGGTCAGTTCCGCTTGGGTGGCTCAATCCTTGCCCAAACCCTAAGCCAACTGGGTGATACTTGCCCAGATTTGGATAATCCGCAAGATTTAATTAACTTTTTTAACTTTATCCAGCAAGCCAACAACCAAGGCTTAATCACCGCATATCATGACATTGGTGATGGCGGTTTGCTTGCCACCATCGCTGAGATGCAATTCACCAGTCGTCAAGGCGTAAAATTGGTGTTAACTGATGATAATTTACTCGGTCAATTGTTTGCTGAGGAACTCGGTGCGGTGATCCAAATTAAAACCCATCAGGTGGCTCAGTTGTTAGCGCTTGCCGAAACCACAGGCGTCAGCGAGCTGTTAAGCTTGGTCGGTCAAAGCACCGATGAGGACAGTTTACTCATCCAAACAGCCACGCAAAATTTACGTTTTGAGCGTAGCGAGCTTGAGCAAGAATGGAGCAAAGTCAGCTACCATATCGCCAAAAACCGTGAAAATCCCGAATGCGTACAACAAGCCTTTGATTTGATTGGTGATAAATCCCATCAAGGTTTAATCGCGCAAGCTAATTATGATCTCAACCAAGCGATTGAAGCCCCCTACATCAATAGCCGCAGCGCACAGCCCAAAGTCGCCATTTTGCGTGAGCAAGGCGTGAATGGTCAGCTAGAAATGGCAGCAGGCTTTAAACGCGCAGGGCTAGAAGCCGTCGATGTGCATATGAGTGACTTGCTCAAAGGGCGTGTCAACTTGCGTGACTTTGATGGGCTGGTGGCTTGCGGCGGCTTTAGTTATGGCGATGTGCTTGGCGCTGGTGCTGGCTGGGCAAAATCGGTTCTGTTCCATGACGAATTACGCATGCAATTTGTGCGATTCTTTACCCGACCAGAAACCTTCTCGCTTGGCGTGTGTAACGGCTGTCAGATGATGAGCCAGCTTAAAGACTTGATACCAGGCGCAGAGAATTTCCCCCGTTTTATCGCCAATAAATCAGCACGCTTTGAAGCACGCACGGTGAATGTGAAAATTGAACGTACCAAGTCGGTGCTGTTAAAAGGCATGCAAGAGAGCATTCTACCGATTGCGGTAGCACATGGCGAAGGCTTTGCTACGTTGAGCAATACCGATATCGCAGGGATGAGTGCACATGGGCAAATTGTGATGCGTTATGTGGACAGTCTCGGCACACCAACCGAGCATTATCCGCTCAATCCAAATGGCTCACCACAAGGGGTGACAGGAATTTGTAGCACCGATGGGCGTGTGACCTTGATGATGCCACACCCAGAGCGCAATTTGATGGCGTATAACCACAGCTGGAAGCCTGAAGCGTGGGACAATGACGGGGCGTGGATGCGGATGTTTAGAAATGCTCGGGCATTTTTAAGATAAGAGTTAAGATAAAAGTTAACATAGATAATTTTTTTAAAAAAGGATGGCAAAAGCTGTCCTTTTTTAATGAGCTAAGCTAACCCGACTAAGGCAATAAAGACTGGGTGATAAAAGCTATCACGATAAAAGCCTTGGCTTGGTCAAAAACTAGCAACAATTTACAAACAATACACGATAACAAGAGAAAGGTATATGTTATAATAACTTAATCCTACATAGACTAAGTTAAGTTTCATTAACAATGCCTTGTAAGCCCATACAGTTCTTATAATATATCGAGGAAAATCCCATGAATAGTAAACTTTTAGCCACTGCCGCTATCACAGCGTTGTTAGCCACACAATTTGCCAATGCAGAATTGGTTATCTCGCAAAACGGTCAAACTCAAAAAGTTGGTGAAGCCGCAGCTCAACCTGCAGCGGTCATAAAAGCGCCTAAAACCGCCAAAGTAGAAAAAGTTAAGCCAAGCAACAGCACCAGCTACAAACTAGACCCAAACCATGCCAATGTACGTTTTGCCATTGACCATTTTGGCACGACTACCAATACCGGCGGATTTTACGGCTTAACCGGTGACATGGAATACAACCCTGCCAAGCGTATGGGCAGCATCAATGTTGATATTCCAGTTAATTCGTTAAATACGGGTAGCGAAGCGTTTGATAAACATCTCAAAAGTGGTGATTTCTTCGATGCTGAAAAATACCCAACGGCTAATTTCAAATCAACCAAATTCCATTTCAAAAATGGCAAAGTAACGAAAGTTGACGGTAACTTGACGCTATTGGGCAAAACCAACCCAGTCAGCCTAAAAGCCACTAAATTTAATTGCTACAACAGCCCAATGCTGAAAAATGCGCAAGTATGTGGCGGTGATTTTGAGACTACCATTGACCGCACCAAATGGGACATGGATACCTATGTCAAAATGGGTTTTGCTAAAGACGTGAAACTCAACATCCAAGTTGAAGCGGTACAACAATAATTTTTTAGCAAACAATGAAAGTAATCAAAAAGATCAGCGTTGGCTGGTCTTTTTTTATGGGACGCTGATAGGGGATCTTTCAAACAAGCCAAGCGGGGTTTATAAGCGTGGTTTCATGGGGCTGCGGTTTGATACAAAAGCATACAGCACTATACAAAATGTAAATTTACAGTATCCGCACATAGCTTCATAATTTCCAAAAACCTAAACATTACTTTATTTAATTTATTTTTGAGGAAAACTTATGAAATCATTCAATACTACAGTAAAAAACACCTTATTAGCCGCAGCGTTGGTGGTGGGTTCTGCCAATCTGACCGGTTGTGGTTATAACGCTATGCAAGCACAAGATGAACAAATCAACGCCTCATGGTCAGAAGTAGTCAACCAATACCAGCGCCGTGCTGACTTGATTCCAAACTTGGTCAAAGTCGTTGAGCGTTATGCCCAGCACGAACAGGCGACCTTAACCCAAGTCACACAAGCACGTTCACAAGCGACGACTATCAATGTGAGCGCCGATGTACTCAATGACCCAGCGGCTTTCCAACGCTATCAACAAGCGCAAGATCAATTGGGCGGTGCGTTATCGCGTCTAATGGCAGTATCAGAACGCTATCCCGACCTAAAAGCGGATAAACAATTCCAAGAATTGCAAGCACAGCTTGAAGGTACCGAAAACCGCATTACCGTGGCACGTGGTCGTTATATCCAAGACGTTCAAACTTATAACACTACCGTACGTCAATTCCCAACCAATATTACCGCAAAAGTGTTTGGTATGCATACCCGCCCAAACTTTACCGTGGCTAATGAGGCGCAAATCTCCACTGCACCAACCGTTGATTTTGGCAATAACAATACCAATACTGCAAATGCCGGCGGTCAGCCAGTGCAAAACAATGGCAACACTGCCAATGCCGGTGGTCAGCCTGTAAATAATTCGGCTACCGCGACAGCGAAACCCTAATTCACTATTGTAAACTGTATGGTTAAAAGTTAAGAATATTTTTTTAAATAGTCTGCCATCAGTCGGTGGCAGGCTCATTAGATAAAATTTGAATAAATTGTGAGACTGATTGTTTAAATTAGTTTTTGAATTGACTACATCATCATAATAAAAAAATTGCATACTTTGAGGAAACACAGGTGTCATTGAATATTGTACAGACACAGCCCAATTTACAGCGCTCGCATAAACAGCCGCATAAATTGTCGTCTCGTTTATTAGCCAAGCGGTTGGTAGTGAGTACGTTTACTGCACTGACCATGGGCATTGGGCTTGCGATGCCTATGGCAGCCGTTGCAGAAACTGCCACAGCGACAGCCAATTCCGCAACCGTTACCGCTAAGCCCACACTACAAGATCATAGTGTTGAGGACATGGTTGCGATTGCCAAAACCGCACAAACCAATGAAGCGCTTAATGATGCTGTACTCAATAATGATGCAATTAAAGAGACGTTGGGCAATGATGCACTGCCGATACCAGGTGTCAATACTCAAGCAACTGGCAATCAGGCCAATAACAATCAGGCAACAGCTACCGCCAATACCCAGACTACTAAGACGCCTAAACAGTCAACCCAAGCCCCTGTTGCCGCTGATAAACTAATCCTAAATAACCCTGTCATTGATGAAGCAAAAATTCTATCGGCTAGTGATAAACAGGCGATTGAAACCAAACTGCGTAGTCTTAATGACCGCGGCTTGGCGCAAGCAGCCGTGGTCATTGTGCCAACCACCAATGGCGAGGATATTTTTGACTATTCAATGAAAGTTGCTGATCGCTGGAAACTGGGCAAAAAAGACACCGATCAAGGTCTGTTGATGGTTGTTGCTGTCAATGACCGTAAAATGTACATTTTAACGGGCTATGGTCTTGAAGGTACCATTCCTGATGCCGTCGCTAAACGCATTATTAGCGATGACATAACCCCAAGATTTAAACAAGGCGATTATGCCGGTGGTATCACGGCGGGAATTAATCGCATTGAAGAACGCTTGACAACCGATCCGGCTATTTTAAAGCAAGCAGATGCCAATCGAGTCAATACCAATGCCAATAGCAATGCTCAGTCAAATCAAGAGGGCGGAATACCGCTTATCTTCCTAGGCTTTTTTGGCTTTGTCGCTGGTATGATTTTGACCAGTATATTAGGGCGCTTTTTTGGTTCGATTGCTACGGCAGGTGGCATTGTAACGCTTGGTACAATCTTTGGTGCAGGGTTACTAGGCAGTATATTTGTGGCATTTATTGTCTTTTTATTTTTGCTATTTCGAGGTGGCGGTGGTGGTCGCGGTGGCAGAGGCGGCGGTGGGGTTGTCTTCCTACCGGGTGGCGGATTTGGTGGAGGCGGTTTTGGCGGCGGTGGATTTGGTGGTGGTGGCTTTGGTGGCGGCGGTGGTGGCTTTGGCGGTGGTGGCGCTGGGGGCGATTGGTAATCAATAGTCAGTAATCGGCTAGTTATTAAAAATTATTTTAAATTTACCCCTTATCATCAACTATATACTTCATTATTTTTTATGGAATTTTCATGAGCACAAATGACCCAATAACAGCAACGAATGGTGCCAACGAAGAAACCATTGCTTACACCTCGCCGATGGCGACAGTGACTTCCACTGTGCCAAGTTGGGCCAGATGGTGGCGTCAAGTTGCGTTTATATCTAGCCTGCACAATCGGTGGTTAACGCCTACTGCCCAACAACAGCTAAATCAAGCAATTACCGAAGCTGAGCAAGGGCATCGCGGCGAAGTGGTGCTAGTGATTGAGAATCATTTGCCCATTTCGTCCGCTCGGCTACAAAACAGCCGAGACAGAGCAATCGGAGTTTTTGGGGATTATCGCGTCTGGGATACGCAGGATAATACTGGGGTGTTGGTGTATCTTAATATCTGTGAGCGGCGTCTGGAGATTGTCGCTGATAGAGGCATTAATAGCCATGTGATGCCAACCATGTGGCAAGCGATGTGCGACAAAGCTATCGAAGGTATTAAAGCCAATCGACACATCGATAGCTTGGTTGCACTATTGGGCGATGTGGGGCAATTGCTTCGTCAATATTACCAATTAGACAATGACCCAAACGGCAACGAAATCGCTGACAAGATGATTTTCATAAAGTAGTTTTAAACTTAATTAGTATAGTGCGATGATGTAATCCTACCAAAAGCGATGTTACCCATCGCTTTTTTTATTGCTCAGCTTTTAAGACCCAACAGTAAGCGGGTAAATTTCAAAAACTTGGGTATCAAAAATTATTAAGGATTATCTTTGCGGTGCTAAAAAATTGCATTAAGGCTAGATAAAAGAATCGACAAATTTTGCTAGGCGAAATGATAAAATTTTACATATAATGAAACCGACATACCGCCACTCAGCTTGTTAGACAATTAGGCAATTAGACCAGTCGTCATGTTAGCGATAAATCATTACTTATAAAAATTTTGAGGGAATCCCATGCCAACGCTCACCAATAATATTCCTGATAGTATCGGTCAATTTTATCTCGGTCAAGACGTGTACCCAGAGTCTACACAAGGTCAAGCAACCCTATATGATGCAGCTGACTTAACAACCCACGCGGTGATTATCGGGATGACGGGCTCGGGTAAGACGGGTTTGGGGATTAGCTTACTGGAAGAAGCTGCGCTTGATAATATTCCGGTGATTGCGATTGACCCCAAAGGTGATTTGGGCAATTTGGCATTGACGTTCCCAAGTTTGGCAGCCAGTGACTTTGAGCCATGGATTGATAGCGGCATGGCAAATCAAGCGGGTATGAGCGTGGCAGAGTTTGCCAAGCAAACCGCAGACAACTGGCAACAAGGGCTTGGCAACAGTTTTCAAACCCCGGAGCGTGTGCAAGCACTCAAAGCCGCCAATCGCGTTAGCGTCTATACCCCAGGTAGCGAGAATGGCTTACCCATTGCCCTACTTGGCAATCTCGTGCCGCCGCCCGATAGTGTCAAACAAGATGGCGAAAGCTATGCGGAGTATATCGATGCGACAGTGTCGGCACTGTTGGTGCTATTAAAAGTCGATGGGGATAACCTTGCGCCCGAGCATGTGTTCTTGGCACAGCTACTTAAAAACGCCTGGGACAATAACCAAACTTTAACCTTGGTGGATTTGATTACCCAAATCCAAACGCCAGCGTTTGACAAAATCGGCATCCTGCCGCTGTCACAAGTATTTGCGGATAAAGACCGTGGCGCACTGGCGATGAAGCTCAATACGCTTTTGGCATCACCGAGTTTTGCCAGCTGGCTTAAAGGCATGCCGCTGGATGCTGGCGCACTCTTTTATGATAAAAACGGCAAAGCACAAACCAGTGTGCTCAATATTGCCCATCTATCCGATGATGAGCGTTTATTTTTTGTCACCTTGTTACTCACCAATTTATTGGGCTGGATGCGCCGTCAGCAAGGCACCTCGACCTTGCGGGCAATTTTGTACATGGATGAAGTGTTTGGCTATTTACCGCCGATTGGCAATCCACCGACCAAAGTATTGCTGTTGACCCTACTAAAACAAGCGCGTGCATTTGGTTTGGGGATTGTGTTATCGACCCAAAACCCAGTGGACTTGGACTACAAAGCATTATCCAACGCGGGTACTTGGTTTATCGGACGGTTGCAGACTGCCCAAGACCGTGAACGGGTGATGGATGGCTTGCTCTCTGCCAGCGGCAGCAGTGGACTCGACAAAGCGGCGCTTAATGCGTGGTTTGATAAACTCGGTAAACGCCAATTTTTGCTGCACAATGTGCATGACGCCACCCCTGTGATTTTTAGCACCCGCTTCACGCTTAACTACTTATCAGGACCGCTTAGCAAACAAGCCATAGCACAGCTCAAAGCCAATAGCCAAGCCGCTGCTCCTACCGACCCAGCGCAAGCGCAAGCCACCACGCCTGCCATCAATCCATTAGCAAGCACCATAAGTCAGCCGCCGGCCTTGCCCAAAGATGTGGGCTTGTATTATGCCCCCAAAGACATGGCGGGCGATGGGCAAACCTTCTATGAGCCTACTGCCTTTGCCTATGCGCGGGTATTTTTTAATGACAAAAAATCAGGCGCCCAAAGTCAGCAGCAGCTATTATTAACCACAGCATTTGGTGAGCCGCCGTTGGTGGTAGATTGGCATCAAGCGATTTTAAGTGATTTGACCTTTGAGCAGTTACAATCGGCTCCGCACCAACCCGCTGTGCTCAAACAACTGCCTACCCAAGCGCTCGACAAGGCATCATGGAAAGTTTGGGAAAAAGCGGTGAAAGAAGCCATCCGTCAGCAGCAAGTGTTAAATCTGTGGTATGTCGATAGTTTAAAGCTGTATAGCGAAGTGGCAGAGAGCGAAGACGCCTTCCGCAATCGGCTCATCGTACCGCTGCATGAACAGCGTGATATCGCCATTGCCCAGCTGCGTGATAGCTTTGCTAAAAAACAAGACGCGCTAGCCAAAAAACTGCAAGCCGCCAATGAAAAATACCAACAACAAACCGCTGAGTCAAGTAAAGGCTGGCTTGATGCAGGGGTCAGTATTGGCTCTGCGGTCTTAGGCGCATTTATGGGGCGTAAAGCGTTGTCACAGACCAATATCAATAACGTCAAACGTGCCATGAACTCGGTGGGCGATATCAATGCCAACAAACAAACCGTCGCAGAGCTTGATGTGATTCGTCAGCAGCTGCAGCAGGAGTTAGACAGCATTGGGCAGCAGTTACAAAGCCAAATCGACACCTTGGCAACCACGTATGATGCTCAATCAATAGCACTTGATACTGTACAGATTGCCCCAGCAGCGAAGGATATCACGGTGTTGTTGGTCGGCGTGTTGTATCAGCCGCTATAAACAGACGCAATATAAACCTTTTGACCCTATTAAATTTCGCGGAATGCGGTATGCCCCCAACGTCTGAATACGAACAGCAATCCCAATATTTTCTTGCCAATATCTATGCCAGTGGCAATGGAATCGCTGCCGATGCCCATCATACTTAGGATATCTACTTGATGGTTTTTGATAGCCTATTGTTCTTATCGAGGCTATCTATCTTATCTAGGCTATTTTATTCAGCCTTTCATTGATGGCTTTTTAACAGCCATTGCTTTATTTTTCGCCAACTGCACCAATTATAATGCCTATGCGCCAAATGTAGCCAAAATGAGATACGCTGCGCCTAGGATGCGTTCACGAATTTGTAGGATGATTGAGCTATAATGACAACACATTAAAAGGAAAAAGCATGACACCCGTAGATATTATTACTAGTAAAGAAATGAGCGATATTGCACAAATTGTCAAACTTCATGATATTGATGTTCCCTTAGTCGCTGTGTATTGCGGCTCTCGCAAAGGCAATGACCCCGTCTATGTCCAATCGGCGTATGAATTGGGTAGGGCATTGGTTGAAGCAGGATTAGGTCTGGTATATGGCGGTGCGGTGATTGGCTGTATGGGCGCGGTTGCCGATGGTGTAATTGAAAAAAACGGCATTGCCGTGGGCGTGATTCCTGAGTTTATGATGGATCGAGAAGTGGCGCATGGTGGGCTGACGCGTCTGCATTTGACCGATACCATGCATACCCGTAAAGCCATCATGGCAGAGTACGCCAGTGCCTTTATCACCTTGCCAGGTGGGCTTGGCACGCTTGAGGAAATCATGGAAATTGCCACTTGGCGACAGCTATATCAACATGAAAAACCGATGATTATTCTCAATATCAATGGTTTTTATGACAAATTGATTGAACATCTACAGTTTACCGCTGAGCAAGGTTTTATGAAACCAGAAGATTTACAGCGATTAATCGTTTGTAATACTGTCGCCGATGCCATTGAACTCCTCAAACCGATTGTTAACATGCCAGACACGCTGAATGTGAATAAAATCTAACTTTGTTAGCGACAAAAAAAAGACCTCAGTTAAAGGTCTTTTTTTGTATCCTTTTTTTATCAATGTTATCTAGTCGAAAATCTTACCACGATTCATAATCCCATTGGGGTCAAAGACTTGTTTGATGGCACGCAAATAATCAATTTCTTCATCAGGACGGGTGTAATTAAGATACGGCTTTTTGGTCATACCCACGCCATGCTCGGCTGAGATAGAGCCGTTGTATTTTTGCACCGTTTCAAACACATACTTGTTGACCACTTGGCATTTTTCAAAAAATTCGTCTTTGCTAAGGTTTTCTGGTTTTAAAATATTTAAATGTAAATTACCATCGCCGATATGCCCAAACCAGCACACTTGAAAATCCGGATAGTTTTGGCTAACAATGGCATCGATATCCGCGATAAACTCTGGCACACGGCTGATGAGCACGGAGATGTCATTTTTGTACGGGGTAAATACTGAGATGGTTTCAGAGATATACTCACGCAGTTTCCATAGCTCTTGGGCTTGGTGAATCGATTGGCTCATCACCCCATCAAGCACCCAGCCTTCGCTCATACAGTCTTCAAAAATCTGCATCGCCATGTCCATAATCGGCTCGTAAGGCGCTTCAAATTCGAGTAGCGCATAAAATGGCGCATCGGTTTCAAACGGTTTTTGCACATGCCCTGTGGCAAGTAATTTATCAACGGCGACATCATCAAAAAATTCAAACGCGGTCAAATCCATTTTACTTTGAAAGGCTGACAAGATTTGCATAATATTGGCAAACTCTGGCACGCCAAGCACCATGACAGTTAGGTTTTTGGGCTGGCGCTCTAGCTTGACTTGCACTTCGGTGACAATCCCAAGCGTACCTTCTGCACCGATAAGCAAATGACGCAAGTCATAACCGGTGGCATTTTTTATCATGCCTTTATTGAGGTGCAAAATATCGCCTTTACCTGTCACCACGGTCATACCCAAAATCCAGTTGCGGGTCATGCCGTATTTGATGACCTTGATACCGCCGGCATTGGTGCCAATATTGCCGCCAAGCTGGCTTGAACCGGCTGATGCAAAGTCCACGGGATAGTATAACCCTTGCTGCTGGGCAAAGTCTTGCAGCGCTTTGGTGACGATACCCGCTTCCACTTCCACCATACGGTCGGCAGGGTAGAAGCCCAATATTTGGTGCATTTTATCAAGGCTAATTACCACCTCGCCATTGGCGGCAACGGCACCTGCGGATAACCCCGTCCGTCCACCGCTTGGGGTAATGACGATGTTAAGCTCATTACATAGCTTGACGATGGCTTGCACTTGCTGGGTGGATTTTGGGAAGACAATGGCGCTGGCGTTGGGCTCAAAATGCTTGGTCCAATCTTTGCCCCAAAAGCCCAAACTGTCCGCATCGGTTTTGATTTGGTGTTCGTCAAATCCTTGCTGGCGTAGTTGTTCAATGAGCGTATTGATGGCGGTCTGATTAGCAGTCATGGTGTGGCTTTTACCCATATTTTTAGACAGATTGAAAAGGTTTTTGAGGCTCTATCATAGCATAACTAACGGCATAAATTTTGACAAAAACACTGGCGATTGATGAAGAATTTTTTACCCATAAGACAAAAAAATCATGCCATCTTGCTGGAATTTCACCACAAAAAACCCAGCAAGTGTGATAGGATAATTGACTAAAAATACTGACTAGGGGTTTGTTATGGCACAAAATCTATCACTTGAGAAAGACAAAATCCGCTTTTTGATGCTTGAAGGCTTGCATGACAATGCCTTTAAAGTGCTGTCAGAGGCGGGCTATCACAATGTTGAGAACATCAAAACCGCCTTAGACCCCGAAGAACTTATCGAAAAAATCAAAGATGCCCATTTTATCGGCATTCGGTCTCGCACCCATTTGACCCGCGATATTTTAGAAAAAGCTGAAAAGCTCATCGCCATTGGCTGTTTTTGTATTGGCACCAACCAAGTGGACTTGGAGGCTGCCCGTGAACTGGGTATCCCTGTCTTTAATGCCCCTTATTCTAACACCCGCTCTGTGGCAGAATTGGTACTTGCCGAAATCATCATGCTGATGCGCGGTATCCCTGAAAAAAACGCGGTGGTACACCGTGGCGGCTGGAACAAATCTGCCAAAGACAGCTATGAAGTGCGCGGCAAAACTTTGGGTATCGTGGGTTATGGCTCTATTGGTACTCAGCTATCGGTACTCGCTGAAAGCCTTGGGATGAAAGTCATCTATCATGATGTGGTTACCAAATTGCCACTGGGCAACGCCACCCAAGTGGGTAGCCTAGAAGAACTGCTTGGTAAAGCCGATGTGGTCACCCTGCATGTGCCAGATTTGCCAAGCACGCGTAATATGATTACCGCCACAGAATTGGCTGCTATGAAGCCAGGCGCGCATCTTATTAATGCGGCGCGTGGCAAATGTGTGGATATCGATGCGCTAGCAGCAGCCCTGCAAAGTGGTCATATCTTGGGCGCGGCGATTGACGTGTTCCCCAAAGAGCCAAAATCAGCGGATGACGAATTTGAATCACCACTGCGCGCGTTTGACAATGTGATTTTGACACCGCATATCGGTGGCTCAACCCAAGAAGCCCAAGCCAATATCGGTCTTGAAGTGGCAGAAAAATTTGTGCGTTATTCTGATATGGGTGATACCGCAACCTCAGTGAACTTCCCAAATGTTAGTATGCCGCAAAAAGAAGGCACGCATCGTTTGCTCCATATTCACCAAAACGTGCCTGGCGTGTTGTCACAGATTAACAAATCCTTTGCCGATGCCAATATCAATATCTTTGCCCAAAGCCTGATGACCGAAGAAGACGTGGGTTATCTGGTGATGGATGTGGGTAGCGGAGATTCTGCGCAAGCGGTTGAAGCACTCAAAAA